>NZ_JBHYIK010000045.1:14209-16440 GCF_042739735.1 Amycolatopsis sp. NPDC059027
GCGGCCGCAGCCGCCCCCGCCCTCTGTCTCGTGGGCTCGGCGAGGTTTACACGCGCCCGGCCCGGCTCCCTCGCGCCCCACCTCGGCGGCGAGCGGCGGGGCGTCGGCGTAGGTGAGGGACCACGGCGGCCGCCGGATCAGCTGCCGGACCACGGCATTGCGGGCACGGGCGCGGTGCAGCAGGTCGCTCAGGACGTCCACAACGACCCACGCTAGACGACCGCAAAGGTATTCGCGACGTTCTCTTATGGATCGTCTTGGCATCGAGGAGTTGGCTGAAGCCCGGTTCTTCGTTGTCCCAGAACAGGAGTTGCTTCATGTCCCAGACGATCGCCGTGTTCGGTGCGGGTCCCGGTCTCGGTCAGGCCGTAGCCCGCCGGTACGGACAGGCGGGCTACGAGGTCGTCCTCGTCGCCCGCCGCCAGGAGCCCTTGGAGCGGTTCGCCGAGGAGCTGGCCGCCGCCGGCATCACCGCCCACGTCGTCACCGGCGACCTGTCCGACAGCGACGCGGTCCCGGCGCTGGCCGAACGGATTCGCGCGAAAGCCGGTTCCCTCAACGCTTTCTACTACGGACCGGCGCCCGCGGATCCCGGCTTCGTCGCCGCCACCACCCTGCTCCCGGAGCAGGCGCGGGAGCTGATGCCCAAGACGCTCTACAGCTTGCTCGCCCTCGTTCAGGAGTTCCTCCCGGCCATGCTCGACCAGGGCAGTGGGGCGATCCTCAGCGCCCAGGGCGCGGCCGCGATGCGGGGGTTGCCCCGGATGAGCGGCTGGCCGCCCGCGCTGGCCGCGCAGCGGAACTACCTCCAGTCCCTCGCCGAGGAGGTCGCCGGCAAGGGGATCTACGTCGGCATGCTCTTCGTCGGCGCGCTCATCGTGGGAAGCGCCGCCGCGGAGCACCGGGTCGTCGAGGCCGCGGGACTGCCGGTACCCGAACAGCCCAGCGCCGATCCCGCCGACCTCGCCGAACTGCTCTGGACCATGCACCAGACCGGGAAACCGCGCGAAACCCTTGTCCCCGAAGGGTTCTTCGACGGTCTGTGAGGCCAGGACGCCCGCCCCGGGCCGAGTGTCCGGGGCGGGCGGGCCACTTGTGGCGCTCGGCCGGTGCCCCTATCGTTCGGCGGTGTCCGGTTCCGACTTCGGGGAGTCGCCATGTCCGCCGATCCTCCGCACCTGCCGCCGAGCGACGAAGCACTCGAAGAGCTGACCGATTCGCTGGCCGCGCGTTTCCCGGCAGGCCGGGACGAGGTCGCGGCGATCGTGCGCCGCACGTACGACGAGGTGAGCGCTGACGCCCCTGTCGACGCCTATCTCGTGCACCTGACCGAAGGCAAGGCCGCCGGGGAGCTCCGCGCCCGCTACCCGGCACACCACTAGTTCTTGACGCGTTCGAGCAGCGCGAACAGGTTCTCCCAGTGGCGCTGCTCGCCCGCCTCGTTGTACGCGGCGGTGTCGGACATGGTGTAGCCGTGGTCCGCGCCTTCGTAGATCTCCGAGCGGTAGGTGACTCCCGCTTCGTCCAGCGCGGCTTCGAGAACCTTGATCTGCTCGTCCGTGATCGAGTGGTCCTTGTCGGCGTGCCCGAAGTACACCTCGCCGGTGATGGCGCCGACCCGCAGGTGCGGGCTGTCGGGCTGATCGGTGACGAGGTTGCCGCCGTGGAAGCTCGCGATGGCCTTGACCCGCTGGGGGAGCCCCTCGATCACGCGCAGCGCGTTCGTGCCACCCATGCAGTACCCGGTGATCACGACCGGCTCGTCGGTGACGCCGTCCTGCGCGGTGAGGAAGTCGATGTACTTCTCCGCGTCCCTGGTGATCGTTTCACTGCCGAGCGCCTGGATCAGCGGCATGATCCGGCCGAACAGCTCGCCCCGCTTGTCCGGATCCGCGAGCGCGCTCATGTCGATCTCCTGCTTTCCGCCCCGATACAGGAGATTCGGGGCGAGCACGGCATATCCGGCAGCCGCGATCCGCTCCGCCATCTCCTCGATCCGCGGCCGCAGCCCGAACGCGTCCGGGAACAGCAGGACCCCGGGATGCGGCCCGCCGTCCGGTACGACCAGGTACGCGTCTGCGGTCCCGTCCGGCGCCGGGACATCCACCATCGTTTTGCGCATTTCGCCAGTACTCCCCATTGCTCGTCGGCAGTCTTCGAAGATCAGCCTAGTCCCGATCGGCTTGCCGGTGGGCGGGCTGAAGGACGCTTTCGGTGCATCGAGCGCACCG
>NZ_JBHYIK010000045.1:16450-29761 GCF_042739735.1 Amycolatopsis sp. NPDC059027
CACAATAAACACATTTGTCGTGTGTATTTTTATAAATACACTCCGGCGCCGGGTGGGGGGGGGGGGGGGGGGGTTTTGTCGTTTGTTGGGGCGCCCCCCCCCACCACAGCCGCAACTTACCCCCCACCCGGCTCCTTCGATCCACAATGGACACCGGGCGCGGGTCATTCGTCGCGCGGTGGCAGGGACAGGCGGCCGGTGTCCACGGTGTCGGCCATGGCGCGCAGGCCGGTGTCGTTCGGGTGGACGTGGTCGCCGCTGTCGTAGGCGGGGAGCAGCCGGTGCGGATCGGCGGGGTCGCGCAGCGCGGCGTCGAAGTCGATCACCCCGTCAAACGCCCCGGACCCGCGGATCCAGGCGTTGACCCGTTCCCGGATCTTCTCGTTGGCGGGGTCGAGTTTGCCGTTCGGCGTGATGGTGCCGCCGAAGATCGCGATCCGCCGTGCGTGTGCCTCGCGGACCAGGGTGTGGAGACCGGCGATGAGCTGTTCCGCGGTCAGTGGGCTGCCGGGATGTACGCCGTGTCCACCGCCGCCGAGGTCGTTCGTGCCTTCGAGGACGATCACGCTGCGGACGCCGGGCTGCGCGAGCGCGTCGCGGTCGAACCGGGCCAGTGCGTTGACGCCGAGATTGATCCTGCCCCCGCTGGCGAAACCGGCGTCGGTGAGGACGCGGTTGCCGCCGATACCCTCGTTGACCACGGTCAGCCGCTCGCGTGGGTGTCCGGCGGCGAGGCGGCGGGCGAGGACGTCCGGCCAGCGCCGGTTGGCGTCCTTGGTGGTCGCGCCGCCTTCGGTGATGGAATCGCCGAACGCGACGACCGTGCCGGTGGCCGAGGTGGTCGAGACGTCGAGGCCTGCCAGGAAGAACGCCGAGGTCGTGGTGTCGGGATAGGCGGTGGCCGCGTCCTCGGCGGCGTGATTCCCGGCGATGGACAGGTAACTGGTCTGATTCGCCCAGCCGTGCCAGGTCGTGGGGCCGGTGGGGGTGGGAAGGTAGAGGCTGACCACGACGTCGGTGCCGGCCGCCACGCGGAGCGCGACGGGATCGCTGGTGGCCTGCCCGCCCGGCGGGATGGTGAGGTCCGGCTTGCCGTCGAAGGACACCGCGCGCCGGGTCCCCGGCACCGTGGCGGCGCCGTTCGCGCGGACCGCGACCACCGCCGACCCGATGTCCAGCGGCGTCGTTCCGTACACATTGGACAGTCTGATGCGGACGGTGCCGCCCCCGGCGCTGGTGTGGACCACCAGGCGCAGCGTCCGGTCGGCGAAGCCGGTCGCCGAGATCCCGGTGCTGCCCGGTGGTCCCATCGCGGCGGCCCAGCCGCCGACCCAGGTGCCGCGGCCGTGCGCCGCGGTCGCGGCCTCGTCCGCCGCGCCCGGCGGGCCGGTCAGGAACGCGGTGATCAGGCCGAGCAGGGCCACGGTCGCGGCAGGGCCGCGCAGTCGACGAATTCCGCGCATGGTGTCTCCTGAATCCCGGAGATACATCGGATGTCTAGTCCGGAAGACTACGAACTGACCCTAAGACCGTCAAGAGTCCAGCGGAGTGACCGGATTAGACATCCGATGAGTGCTCGGTGTGGTCTCGGTCGTCCGGGCGTTGCCGACGTCCCGTTCGACGGGAAACGGGAAACCCGTGGCCGACGGCATTCGCGCCCGGCACAGTCGAACCGTGCCCCGGAAAACCGGGGCCGCACCGAGAAAATCCGGGTCCGGAGGAGTGGTCATGCGCATAGTGCTAACCCCGAAGGCGATGTTCCGCATCGTGCTGTCGTCCGCGGTGATCGCGTGCCTCGTCGGTCTCGGACTCGGTACGCGCTCCCAGCCGGAACCCGCTCCGGCGCCGGGGCACGCCGCCATGGCGGCATTCGATCGACCGGTGTCCGGGTGACCCGGTTTCGAGCGCGGTGAACCCGGTGACCTGGCGGGGAAGATCGACGTCGCCGCTCCGGCCCGCCGCGACCACCGTGCTGGTGAGCGTGCTCGCGAAGGCGCGGACCGCTTCGCGCTGGCTCGCCTCGCCGGTGCTCAGGTACGCGCGGTGGGTGCCGATCCGGCCGATGGTGGCCCGGTCGGCGTCCCCGACGCCGAACGCGACGATTCTCGGCCGGGCGGGCCAGGCCCGGTCGGCGAGCCGGGCGTGGGCGGCGGGCCAGGCGTCCGCGTCGGTCGGCTGGCCGTCGGAGAGGAAGAACACCACGGGCCGGTAGACCACGCAGCATTCGGCCTGCAGCACCTCGACGTCACGCTGGATCGTCTCGCGCAGCAAGGAGAACACGACGCCGAAGTTCGTTTCCGTCCCGGTGCCCGGCCCTCGCCACGCGGGTTCGCCGTCCGGTGCGGAAAGCGGCGTCACGATCCGGGCCGTCCCGGAAAACCCGATCACGCAAAGGCGTGCGGTGCCCGCGACCACCGGATCGGTCAGCAACGCGCCGCGCAGCGCGCGCAGGCCGGTGCCGACGTCCTCCAGATGATCGGCCATCGAAGAGGATTCGTCACAGACCACGTAGCACGGCAGGATCCGATCCGGCATCCGATTCTCCTTCTCGTGGGGGGTGCCGCAGTTTCACACCGGCGCTTGGATCCGGCGTGGACCGGACCTTGACGCGCCGCTGGACGAGAGGTGGACCGAAGATGGACCGGGCCGATGCGCGCTCGGCGTCCGGCGGGCCGATGGGCTTGACTGGATCCCTGCTCACGACGTCCTGGGGAGGCGGTATGGAGGTGCTCCTGCTCGGCCCGTTCGAGCTCCGGTGCAACGGTGAGCCGGTCGACCTCGGTGATCCCCAGCAGCGGTACATCCTCGCCGTCCTCGTGCTGCACGCCAACCGCGCGGTGTCCACCGAACGGCTCATCGAGATCGTGTGGGCAGGGCAGTCCCGGCCGAAGACCAATCTCGTGCCCGGGTACATCGCCAAGCTGCGCAAGCTACTGCGCGACGGCGGCGGCCAGGACGGCGGGATGGTCATCGACCGGACGCCGACGGGGTACGTGCTGCGGATCGACCCGCGGCGCATCGACGCCGTGCGGTTCGGCGAACTCTGGCAGGAGGCCGACGGCTGCGACGATCCCGCCCGGCGGCTCGCGCTGCTCACCGAGGCGGTCGGCCTCTGGCGCGGCCGGTACCTCGAGGATCTGGATCCCGATCGGGTCGGTGCCGCGGAGCTGATGTCCCCGGAGGAGGCGTTCCTCGACGCGCTGGGCGATCTGGCCGAACTGGAGCTCGCGCGGGGAAGACATCGCTGGGTCCGGGACCGGCTGCGGCCGGTGGTGCGCATGAACCGCACGCGGCATCGGCTGGCGGGGCTGCTGATGCGCGCGCTGGTGGCCAACGGCGACCGGGTTCCGGCGACGGAGGTCTACCACGAGACCAGGGCGGCGCTCGACGAGTTCGGTATGGAGGTCCCGACCGAACTGCGGCGGCTGGCCCGGTTCGCCCAGTTCGTCGAACCACCCGTCGCGCTGCCCGCGCCCTCGCACCGGTTCGGCGGCCGCGGGGACGAACTGGCGGTGATCGAGTCGCGGGTGCTGGCCGCGACGGCGGACCATCGCCCGGCGGCGGTGTGGATCAGCGGGATGCCCGGGGTCGGCAAGACGGCGCTGGCCGTCCAGGCCGCCCATCAGCTGCGCGAGAGGTTCCCGGACGGCCGGATTCTGGTGCAGCTGAACGGTTTCACGCCGCATGTCGCGCCGACACCGACGGCGGAGGCGCTCGGCACGCTGCTCGAAGGCCTCGGCGTGCCACCGGAACAGCATCCGCCCACGGTGAGCAGGCGGATCGCGCTGTACCAGTCCGCGCTCGCCGGTACGCGGAGCCTGGTGATCCTGGACAACGCGGCGTCGGAGGAGCAGGTCCGGAGCTTGCTTCCTGCCGCGCCCGGGTGCACCGCGCTGATCACCAGCCGCCAGGTCGGCGGTGTGGACGTCGCCGACGAAGTCCGCTTGCGTCCGTTGCGGCCGGAGGCCGCCGCGGCGTTGTTCGGTGATCTGGTCGGCGCGGAGCGGGTACGCGGGCGGCACGCGGTGGTCGACGAGATCGTCGCCCGGTGCGGATGTGTGCCGCTGTCGATCAGGATGGCGGCCGCGCAACTGCGGCTGCACCGGTCGTGGCCGGTCGAGCACCTGGCGCGGCTGCTGGAAGCGTCGAGCCCGTGGCGCGCCGGTGACGGGGCCGGTGCCGCGTGCGCCGTTTCCCATGCCCAGCTTCCGGAACCGCAGCGACTGCTCTTCCGGCTGATCGGACGGCTGCCCGGCGTCGACCTCGGGGTGTCCGCCGCGGCCGCGCTGATGGACCGGACGGTGTCCGAGGCCCGTGCCCTGCTCGAAGGACTGCACGGCGCGAGCCTGCTCGAAGAGGCCGAGCCCGAGCGCTATCTGATGCTCGACCCGCTCAGGGAATACGCCGCCGGTGTGCCGGATCCGGGGCCGCCCGGCGCGCGGGACGACGCGCTGGACCGGCTCCTGGACTTCTATCTGGTGAGCGTGGCCAACGCGGTGCGCGTCGCCTATCCCTTCGACCGTGACCGTCAGCCCGCGGTGAGCCGGGAAAGCCCGGTCGCGCTGACCTTCTCGGACTCGACGGCGGCGAGGGCCTGGCTCGCCGCGGAACGGACGAACCTGCTGGAGGCGATCAGATACGCGGCCGGGCACGATCGCCCGGAGCACACCTGGCAGCCCGCCGTCCTGCTCTGGCGGTGGTACTTCGCGGGCAGCCACGTGAACGAGTGGTCGGAAACCCTTGAGCTGGCGAGGAAAGCTCTTGAGAAGACCGGCGAGGACCGGCGTGGCCTGGCGTATGTGCTGCTGCGGTTGTCCGGTGCGCGACGGCAGGCCGGAGAACCGGCGCAGGCGCGCGAATTCGCCGAGAAGGCGCTTTCACTGTGGACCGGGCTGGGCGACGACCAGGGCCAGGCGAGCGCGTTGTGCGCGATCGCGGTCGTGACCATGGACCGCGGTGACGACCGGTCGGCCATCGCGTGTTTCGAGGCAGCGCTGGAAAAATACGAGACGAGCGGGGACGCCAGGGGCCAGGCGAACGCGCTGAGCAATCTCGGTCAGCTCAACGAGCTGTACGGCGATCTCGAACTCGCGGAGCGGCGGCATCTCGCGGCCGCGGCGCTCCTGAGGGAGCTGGGACACACCCAGGGGCTGGCCCACACGCTCGACAACCTCGGCGTGACGCGGCAGCGTCTGGGCAGGCCGGGCGAGGCGATGCGTGACCATCGCGAGGCCTATGAACTCGCGGTGGCGGTGGGAGATCGCTCCTGCGAGGCGTACGCGCTCAACAACCTCGGCGCGGTGCACCGGCTCACCGGGAAGCTCGACGAGGCGCTCGAATACCACGAACTGGCCAGGCGGGTGGCCGACGAGGCCCGCGAACCCGGGCTGCGGACCCAGCTGTACCTGGACCGCGCGGCGACCTACCTGGCGCGCGGGGAGCGGGACGAGGCGCGGAAGGCGTATTTCGCGGCGCTCGATCTGGCGCGCGGGACGGGGGACCGGGGCAGGCAGGCACACGCGCACCACGGCGCGGCGCGGGCGTTGCACGACGCCGGGGACCACCGCGTTGCCTTGGCGCACTGGCAATCCGCGCAGGCCGGGTTCGACGAGCTGGGGTGGAGCGAAGCCGAGCGGATCACGGACGAGCGCGCGAGGCTCACGTGTGCCTGTGCCGGATAGCGCACAGTCCTTTGCGGATGGAGCGGTGTCAGGCGCCGGAGCCCGGTTTCACCCGCAGCGCGGTGCCCAGTGCGAACCGCAGCTCACGGGCCGCGGGATGGGTGTGCCATCGGGCCAGGACCCTCGCCAGCTCGCGGAGATCGACGCGGACGGTCGCGGAGTCCACCCGCGCCGCGTCCGCCAGCACGGCCGGGGTCAGCTCGCAGGCGTGGTCGATTTCGCCGTTGCCCGCGTGGGCGAGCACCCGCCGGGCACTGAACCGGGCGCGGGCCCGCCGGGCGCCCTCGGCGATCCCGGGGATCTGCCGGTCCAGTGATTCGGCCGCCTCGGCCGGGCGGCCGAGGTCGTAGAGCGACCAGCCGTCGGCCAGCGCCACCTCGTCGCTGACGCTGGACGAGCCCAGCACCGGGACGGCCGGATCCTCCTCGGCCAGCAGTGCCGCCGCGCGGTCGAGTGCCTGCCGGTAGGCGCCGGGATCGCCGACCAGCGCGTGCCCCTGTGCCTCGCAGCGCGCCGCGAGACCGAGGATCCGCGGGCCAGCCGCCCGATCGGCCTGCGCCCGTGTCGCCAGCTCGATCGTCGTCAGGGGATCCTGGCGGTACATGGCGATCTCGGCCCGCCGGATCAGCGCGTAACTCGCGAAGTGCTTGTCCCCGCCCGCTTCGGCGAACGCGACCGCCCGATGCGTCCACCACAGCGCGGCGCGTTCGTCCCCGGCCTCCTGGCTCATCCAGCCGGCGTACTCGGCGGCCCGCGAAGCCAGGAGCAGCAGTTGCCGCCGCACGGGCTCGGGCTGGCTCGCCGCGGCCAGCGCGCGCAGGGTGTCGACGTGCGCGATGACCGGGCCGAGCACGGTGGCCGGGCTGCTCGTCGTGCCGAGCAGGCGGTACTGGGCGAACGTGGCGCGCAGACCGGCCAGCGTCGGCTCGTCGACGATCGCGCTCGCCCCGCCGGTCAGCGCGAATCCCGCCGCCGTGCCGACGCCGGTCAGCACCTCGCGGCGGGGGAACCGGTGAAACCGCCGCTCACCGTCGTCGCCCGGCACCATGACCCACACTTCGTCGTCCGCGCCGTCCTCGCCCGGCTCGCCGTCCGGCGGCTCGCCCTCGGCGACCATCGCGGAAAGGAATCCCGCGGTGCCGAAGAGGCTGTCACATCTTTTGGCGATATCGGCCGTCGGCGGTTTCAGGTCGTTTTCGATCTTGCTCAGATAACTCTTGCTGTAATTGATCTTCGCGGCGAGCTGGGCCAGTGAAAGACCGGATTCGTCGCGGATTCTCCGCAGATTCGCGCCGAACGAGCCGCCCAAGTCCGCCTCCCCGCGCTCGCGCCTGGTGTGAGTACAGCATCCGGCGGTGCGGAACGCAACGAACCGAGATCGCCCAGTGCGAGTGCCGGGGCGGCCGCCGTCAGTCGATCCAGGGATGGCCGTCCGGCGTGGCCGACGGTGGCACCGTGGTGGCCGGGCCGGTGTCCGCGACGAGGTACGTCGCCGGCGCGGCGGCGAAGACGGAGCCGCCGAGCACGGCGAGCATCGCCGTGGCGGTGAGGATTTTGGCCGTGGAAAGGAAAAGCGCCTTCGTCATGTGCACTCCTCGGAAGAACCGGATTGCCCGATGTGGTACCGGTGCTCCGAGGGTTCAATGCCGGGCCCGCCGCGACAATGTGGTGACTGTGCACTCCGCTGCCGGGCAACGGGAAACAGTGCTCAGCCGAGGCCGAGCGCGCGGGCCATGAGCAGCGCGTACGAACTCCCGGCGTGCGGCATGCGGCCGCCCACGACGAGCGACAGCGCCTGGTCGAAGGGGAGCGAGTGGACTTCGAGGTCGGCTTCGCCGGGTTCGAGGCTCGCGGTGCCGTACCGCAAACCGGTGGCGAAGAAGGCGTGATCGCGGTGATTGGTGAACGAATCGGCGCAGTTGATGGTGCCCAGGTGCCGCCACTCCCGTGCCGAGATCCCGGTCTCCTCGCGCAGTTCCCGGCGTGCCGCCACCTCGGGCAGCGGGTCCGCCGGCTCGATCCGGCCCGCGGGCAACCGCCACTGGGTGCCCTCGTGGGTGTAGATCCATTGCCGCGTCACCGCGACCGAACCCCGCGCGTCCAGCGCCACCACGGTGACCGAGCCGGAGGAGACCACGTGGTCGTACAGCGCGGTGGAGCCGTCCGGCCGGACGGCGGTGTCCCGCCGCGCGTCGAACCACGGCGAGCGGAACATGCTGGTCGTCGTGAGGCGGGACCAGAAGCCCGGCCTGGAGCCTGTCGCGTCGCGGATCACGATTCGAGTGAACCACAGCGGCGGCGTGTCCAGGATCGGCCGTCCGTGCCTTTCACGGAGCCGGGCACGCCGGCTTGCCCGTCCACAGTGGACGCGAGTGGCCGCTTCGGAGCGATATCCATTTCCGGTCCATGATCGTTCCATCGCCGTGGTCCACGCTGGACGCCGGATGGCACGAAACGGTGGTGGAGAATGCGCTGCGCGCGCCGGTGGAATGAGGAGTTGTAACGTGGGCGAGCGGTCGCGCGACGCTAGGGGCGTCCATCTCCCGAAACCTTCCCGAGGAGAGCGCATGGCCGGGTCCGCGGCGCAGGCCGGGCACTATGATTTCTGCTTGTCCTTCGCCTCGGAACAGCGATCCTATGTAGAAGAGGTCGCCAGGCTGCTCGGTGCCGCCGGGCTGCGCGTGTTCTACGACTCGCACGAGACGGCCGATCTGTGGGGAATCGATCTCTACACCCATCTCGACGAGATCTACAACCGGGGATCCCGGTATTGTGTCCTTTTCGCGTCCGAAGCGTATGCGCGGAAAATGTGGACCGGGCACGAGCGGATGTCGGCGCAGGACCGGGCGTTGCGGAGCCGCGCGGAATACGTCCTGCCGGTGCGATTCGACGACACGGAGATCCCCGGGCTCCGCGGCACCGTCGGTTACGTGGACGCGCGGACGACTTCGCCCGCCGCGCTCGTCCGGCTGCTCCTCGCGAAACTGAAGTCCGGCTCGTCGATGGCTACGATTCCCGCGTCAATTCTGGTGCTGTCAGCCGATATTCGTACCGATCTTGGGGGAATCGCGCGCGAGGCGCTGGCGCGGTGCCGGGCGGCGGTGCCGCCGGGCCTGATTACCGAGTCGGCCACCCGCACCGTCGTGGTCGTGCCGGAGTCGGCGCTCCCGGTCGTGGACGTGCTCGCGGAACTGATGCCCGAGATCGAGCGGCTCGCGAGGGCGCGGCAGCACCTGCGGCTCAGGATCTCGGTACATCGCGGCGAGGTGCCCGTCGAGCATCTCGACGGATGCGTCGACGTGACCACGGCCGTCGAGGCGGCGCTTTCCGCGGCGGTGTCCGAAGTGTTCGATCGCGCGCCGAAGGCCCGGTGCGCGATCGTGGTCACCCAGCGCGTGTACGACACCGTGGTCCGGCCGGGCCGCGGCGGGAGCAATCCGAGCCTGTACCAGCTGGTCACCACGGCCGACGGTACCGGCCTGCACGTCCGCGTCCCCGGCTATCCCCGGTTGCCGGGCCGTACGCCACCCGGCGCCCCGCCGCCGATGCCGTCGATCGGCGTGGTGGGCAAGCTGAACCACTTCGCCGGGGACACCCACGCCGAGCAGATCGGCGACCGCTACTACCACGGGACCGGCGATGACCGACACTGATCAGGCCGAGCCGGACGAGGACACGAGCACCGACCCCACCCCTGAACCGGATCCCGAACCCGATTCCGAGCCCGCGCAGCCGGAATCGGGTACGGAGGAGAAGGAAACCGGGGCGAAGGAAGCCGAGGACAAGCCGGAGAAGGACGAAGAGGGCGGCATCCGGCAGGCGCAGGAACAGGCTGTCGACCCGGAGAACGCCCGGGAATGGGCGCAGTTCGCCTCCCAGATGGACACGGCGATGAAGGCCATGCTCGGCCTCGGCGCCGGTGGTTTCGTCGGGACGGGCGGAACCGCGAACTTCTTCCTCGGGGACACCTCGGTCGGTCAGGTCGGCGACCGGCAGCTGGGCGGGCACGGGCGTTCCGTCGACATGCGGGTGCGCAGCGGGGTGGTCGCGGCCGAAGTACTCGAACAGATCGAACAGTCCTATGTGGAGCCCGCGGGCTACCGGGAACTGAAATACCTCCTCGAACAGCGGCAGCTGGTGTTCATCCAGGCACGCAGCGGCACCGGTCGCACGATGACCGCGCTGCACCTGCTGGCGGGCGTGTGCGCCGAAGGCGTGCACAAACTCGATCCCGACGTCGAGCTGAAAACCCTCTCCGCCAAGACGTTCAAACCGGCACACGGCTATCTGCTGGAATCGCTGGACCCCGCGCAGGCCGCGGAGTTCAAGGCGTTCCACGCGGAGCGGCTCGGCCAGCTCATGCGGGACAACGGCAGCATGATGGTGGTCATCGTCGACGAGTCCGTCCGGCTGCCCGTGCACGAGATCGGGGATCTCGTCGTGACGGACTTCGGCAAGGTGAAGCCGGAGCTGCTCCTGCGCCGGCATGTCGAATGGGGACTGAGCGATTCGGGTGATTCCGCGGGACAGGACGTCCTGTCCCGGCCGGAGGTCAAGGAGATCGTCGCGCAGCTGACCGAGGAGGTCCCGCCGAGGGAACTCGCCAAACTCGGTGAGCTGCTGGTGGAAGTGGCGAACGAACGGCTCAGCCTCGACGTCGTCCGTGAACGCTATTCCCGGGCGAGCGAAGCCGGGATCGCGGAATGGTTCGACGCGCAGCAGGACTGTGAGCAGCGCGCGTTCGTCATCGCGCTCGCGGTGTTCAACGACGAGCCGGTGCAGCTGGTGTCCACCGCCGCGACACTGCTGGCCGACCGGTTCCGGGAACTCGAAATCCCGGACCCCGCCGATCGCACCCGCGACGTGTTCGCCGTTCAGCTTTCCTGGCGGGTGGAGCAGGCACGGGCCGAGCTGGTGTCCGAAATGGAGGACACCGGCTTCGGGCAGGTGCGGGTCCGGAAGGCGCGGTTCCGCGACGACCGCTTTCCCCGGCTCGTGCTGGAACAGGTTCGTGCGCAGTACACCGAGGCACTGGACGTCGTGACGGACTGGCTGCTCGCCCTCGGCGGAATCGATGTGCCGCAGGTCCGTATCCGCGCCGGGGTGGCGGCCGGAATGCTGGCCCAGTACGACTTCGTCAGCGTCTACAACAGGATCATCCTGCGCTGGGCCTATTCCGGCGACAAGTACGAACGCCGTGCGGTGGTCGCCGCGCTGCAGGTGCTCGGCAGCCTGCCCGGATTCGACCGGGTGGTCGCGAAACTGCTGCGCGAATGGGTGCAGCGGCGCAAGGATCCCCGGCTCCGGGCGACCGCGGCCCGCGCGCTGGGCAGCACCACCTCGATGAGTCCCGCCACCGCGCTGAGCCTGCTGCGGACCGCCTCCCGCGAGGCGCTGCGGGACACTTCCTGGCTCGCCACCTCGAACACCATGTACTGCGTGGGGGAGAGCGTGAGCGATCTGTTCGTCCGCGCGGAACCCGGTCAGGTGCTGCGGGCGCTGGAGCGCTGGTCCCGGGACAAGGAATATCCCGAGCGCCGGGAGACCGCGCTGCTCGCCCTGCTGATGACCTCACGCTATGTCGAGGTGACGGTGGACACCAGCGCGGAACCGTGGCCCGTGCTGCTCTGGCTGGCCGAGCACGACGAGGAGCACCGCGAGCTGATCGTCGTGCTGTTCTCCAGAATGCTGCTCACCGCCGACTTCATGCAGCGCGGTTACCGGGAGATGTCCACCTGGGTGCGGAGGGCGCGGCGCGAGCCGACGATCGTCGAACCGCTCGCCCGGCTGCTGCGCGAGATCGGCGAGCATTCCGGCGAGTTCGACAGTATTCATTTCTACCTCCGGAAATGGGCGGGTGATCGCGAAGGACCCGCCGCGGCTTCGCGCGCCGTGCTCGAGCGGTTCGAAGAGAAAGAGGGACAGCCGTGACCACTGAATCACCCGGCGAGGCGCCTTCGGCCGAGGCACCAGGGGAGATCGTGCGGGCGCTGGAGGTGAGCCGGGCGGCGCTGCGCAAGAACAATCCGGCGACGTCCGGGCACACCGCGGTCGTCTACGTGACCAAAAGCGGGGAATACCGGCTCGGTGCGGGCAGGCTCACCATGGGCGAGCTGGTGCTGGCCACGCCGAAGGAGATGTACCTCGTCGACCGGACGCCACACGAGGAAACGTATTCCCTGCAGTTGCCCGCGCAAGAGGAGGCGTTCTGCTTCGCCGCGAGCGTGCGCGTCACGTGGCGGATCAGCGACCCCGTCGCGGCGGTGAAGGCGGGCAGGATGGAGCCGCGGGAGACGATCGGCCGGTTCCTGGAGGAACGGCTGCGCGAGGTGACCCGGCAGTTCGGCGTGGAGCGGAGCGCGGACGCCGAACGCCGGATCGCGCACCAGTACGGGGATCGGATCGTGCCGATCTCCGACGCGGTGGAGGTGACGCGCTGCACCGCGGTGCTCGATCTCGACGACCTCACCCGCGAGCACATCGCGGGGCGGACGAAGTTCAAACGCGATTCGGAAACCGAACTGAGCACGCAGCAGCTGCGGATGATGCGTGCCGAGCACGCCAGGGAACTGCAGGAGCTCAAGGAAAAGCACGAGCTCGCCATGAAGCAGGAACGTATGAAGGTCTACGCCGAGGCCCTGCGCGGCGACGACGTCAACGTGCTGGCGCTGCGGCTGGCGGGGCACAACGAGGACGTCAAGGACGTGATCAACCTGCTCATGGAGCAGAAGCGCCTCGGCCTCTCGAACGCCAACGCGGTGCTGAACTCCTTGCTGGAGCACAAACTGGTCAACCGCAAGGACGTGGCGGCGTTGATGGCCGACGCCAGCGACACGTTGCTCGGCCTGCCGCAGAAACGGCACGACGCGCCACCGCAGGATCCGCCGCCGGTGGAGGCGAAGTCGGAGCGGGTCGAGCTGGGCGACGAAGAGGACGAGGACGAGGACGATGTCGGCGAACGGTGAGGTGCTCAGCCCGGTGGCGGCCGTCCCGGTGCTCGGCGACGTCGTCGGCTTCCTCGACGGCGCGGCCCGTCAGGTCGGCTTGCCGTTCGCGTTCCGCGCGTTCCTTGAACTGGTCGTGGCGGGGGTGTTCGCCTATCTGCTGCTGCGCCTGGTGACCGCGCGCCTGCTGCCATGGGCGGGGGAGGCGCTGGTGCTCCCGGTGACCATGCTCACGCGCGGTGCGCTGGTCCTGCTTTTGCTGCCGGACCTGGGAATCAGCTGTCTGGTGCGGCGGTTCGGACGGACTCCGCCGGAGTTCGTCTACGGCTACGGCGCGGCGGTCGTGGCCGTCGTGGAAGCGGTGGAAGACCTGGTGCGGCGGGGGCTGCCGAAGCTCGCCTTCACCCGCGCGATGCGGCCGTGGCTGCTCATCGTCCTGCTCGCGGCCGGATTCCTGCTGTGGAACAACCAGAACTGCGTGCCGGGCAAGGCGCAGTGCGTCAGCCCGGTCCAGATCTGGGTCGCCTCCTTCGGCACTCCACAGTAGACGTCCACAGTGGACATACAAGGAGGCTGTTCCGTGGTCCGGGCCTGCCGGCGCGCGGGCCGCCCCCGCCCCCCCGGCCGCCCCGGGGGAGCAGCCGGGGCACCCCCCCGCGGGGGGGTGACTCTGCCCCCCCGCCCCC
>NZ_JBHYIK010000045.1:29771-36914 GCF_042739735.1 Amycolatopsis sp. NPDC059027
GGGCGAGCACTCTCCCACACTCGAGTTTGACTCTCCCGAGTTACAAACGCGCGCGGTGGCGCGGGGGGCGGGGGCGGGGGGGGCGCCGCCCCCCCGCACAGCGGGATCAGCGGGGGATCAGACGAGGTCGAACCGGTCGAGGTTCATGACCTTGTCCCACGCGGCGACGAAGTCCCGCACGAACTTCTCCTTCGCGTCGTCGCTCGCGTAGACCTCGGCGAGCGCGCGCAGTTCGGAGTTCGAGCCGAAGACGAGGTCGGCACGGGTGCCGGTCCACTTGACCTCGCCGGTCGCGGCGTCGCGGCCCTCGAAGGTCTCCGGGTCGGACTCCTGGGTCGTCGCCGACCACTTCGTGCCCATGTCGAGCAGGTTCACGAAGAAGTCGTTGGTCAGCGACCCCGGCCGCTGGGTGAGCACGCCCAGCGGGGACTGCTGGTGGTTCGCACCCAGCACGCGCAGCCCGCCCACCAGGACGGTCAGCTCCGGCGCGCTCAGGTTCAGCAGGTTCGCGCGGTCGACGAGGAGGTACTCCGACGGCAGCCGGTTGCCCTTGCCACGGTAGTTGCGGAACCCGTCGGCGGCGGGCTCGAGCGGGGCGAAGGACTCCGCGTCGGTCTGCTCCTGCGAGGCGTCCGTCCGGCCCGGGGTGAACGGCACCGTGACCTCGACGCCGCCGTCCTTGGCGGCCTTCTCGACGGCGGCGGCGCCGGCGAGCACGATGAGGTCGGCCAGCGAGATCTTCTTGCCCCCGGTCTGGGCGCTGTTGAAGGACTCCTGGATCCCTTCGAGGGTACGCAGCACCTGCGCCAGCTCGTCGGGCTCGTTGACCGCCCAGCCCCGCTGCGGCTCGAGACGGATGCGCGCGCCGTTCGCGCCGCCGCGCTTGTCACTGCCGCGGAACGTCGAGGCCGAGGCCCATGCCGTCGAAACCAGCCGCGAGACCGACAGGCCCGAGTCCAGGACCTTGGCCTTGAGCTCGGCGACGTCGGCGTCGGAGACCAGCTCGTGGTCCACCGGCGGCACGCGGTCCTGCCAGATCAGCTCCTCCTGCGGGACCAGCGGCCCGAGGTAGCGCTGGATCGGGCCCATGTCGCGGTGGGTCAGCTTGAACCACGCGCGGGCGAAGGCGTCCGCGAACTCGTCCGGGTTCTCGTAGAAGCGCCGGGAGATCTGCTCGTAGACCGGGTCGAACCGCAGCGCCAGGTCGGTGGTGAGCATCGCGGGCGCGCGGTTGAGCTTGCCGTCCTCCGGGTCCGGCACGGTGTTCTTGGCCTTGCCGTCCTTCGGCGTCCACTGGTTGGCGCCCGCCGGGCTCTGGGTCAGCTCCCACTCGTACTCGAACAGGTTGTGGAAGAACCAGTTGCTCCACTGGGTCGGCGTCGGGGTCCAGGTGACCTCAAGGCCGCTGGTGATCGCGTCGCGGCCCTTGCCGGAGCCGAAGCTGTTCTTCCAGCCGAGACCCTGCTCCTCCAGCGGGGCGCCTTCGGGCTCCGGGCCGACGTACTTGTCGGCGTCGGCCGCGCCGTGGGTCTTGCCGAACGAGTGCCCGCCCGCGATGAGCGCGACGGTCTCCTCGTCGTTCATCGCCATGCGGCCGAAGGTCTCGCGGATGTCCCGTGCCGCGGCGAGCGGGTCCGGGTTGCCGTTCGGGCCCTCGGGGTTGACGTAGATGAGTCCCATCTGGACCGCGGCGAGCGGGTTCTCCAGGTTCCGGTCACCGCTGTAACGCTCGTCGCCCAGCCAGGTGCGCTCGGGGCCCCAGTAGACGTCCTCGTCGGGCTCCCAGACGTCGGCGCGGCCACCGGCGAAGCCGAAGGTCTTGAAGCCCATCGTCTCCAGTGCGCGGTTGCCCGCGAAGATCATCAGGTCGGCCCACGAGATCTTGCGGCCGTACTTCCGCTTGACCGGCCAGAGCAGCCTGCGGGCCTTGTCGAGGCTCGCGTTGTCGGGCCAGCTGTTCAGCGGCGCGAACCGCTGCATGCCGGCGCCCGCGCCCCCGCGGCCGTCGTCGATGCGGTAGGTACCGGCGCTGTGCCACGCCATCCGGATGAACAGGGGGCCGTAGTTGCCGAAGTCGGCGGGCCACCAGTCCTGCGAGTCCGTCATCACGGCGTCGACGTCGCGGGCCAGGGCGTCGAGGTCGAGGGACTTGAACTCGGCGGCGTAGTCGAAGTCCTCGCCCATGGGGTTGGCCACGGCCGGGTGCTTGCGGAGGATCTTCAGGTTGAGCTGGTTCGGCCACCATTCACGGTTGCTCCCGCCCTCGGTCGGGTGCTTGAAGCGCCCGGCGGAGACCGGGCAGCCGCCCGCGCTCTCCTCGTTCATCTCGCCAACAACGGCGTCAGGGCTGTCAGACACGGGAATCCTTCCAGGATCGGGAGCGGGTGCTCAGGAACTGACTGTGGTGGAACAGGCGGGGCACAGGCCCCAGTAGATGACCTCGGCCTCGTCGATCGTGAAGCCGTGGTCGTCGTCGGCGGTCAGGCAGGGCGCGGAGCCCACGGCGCAATCGACGTCCTCGATGGCACCACAAGACCGGCACACGACATGGTGGTGGTTGTCCCCGACTCGCGACTCGTACCGTGCTACCGAGCCCGCGGGCTGGATACGGCGCACCAGACCCGCGGTGGTCAGCGCGCGGAGCACGTCGTAGATGGCTTGGTGCGAAACCTCGCCGAGGTCCGCGCGCACGGCACCGATGATCGAATCGGTGTCGGCGTGCGGGTTGCCGTACACCGCGGTCAGCACCGCCACGCGAGGACGCGTCACGCGCAGCGCGGCTCCGCGCAGCAAGTGTTCGAAGTCCGAAGTCGTGGGCACGGCCGAAGCGTGGCCCATTTTCTTGAATCAGTCAAGTTCGGCGCGCCGACGAGCCGATCATGGCTGTCCGCTTCGCCGGGTTTCGGCCGAGTCCACTGTCGACGTCCTCTGTCGACGGTGGCCGCGCGGCCGGATCGCCACACCGCCCGGTTGGTCAATCCCGGACGGCGCCGGTTCCCGGCGGGACACCGAATTGTCACCCCGCGACGGGGTCGAGCGGCTGTTTCCGTCGTTTTCGGAAGCGGACGCGGTTTCCGGCGCCGTTTTCCCCGCCGGGCCCGCTTTCGTGAATCACGGACGAACTCGTTGGCGGGTAAGGAAGTCGTGGCCGGGTAACGGGAAACGGGAGAACGTCGACAGCACTGCGGGAAAACCGCGGATTCGTTCAGGAGTGGATGTGCATCACGTCTTGCAGATTTTCGTGCTCGGGTTCTTCCTGCTGGCCTTTCTGCTGCAAGGGGAACCGCCACCCCGGCTGGGGACGCGGCAGCGGTACACCCTCGGTGTCGTCGCGGCCGGGCCGCTCGCCATCCTGATCGGATCCCAGGCGATGCCGTTGCCGATGGTGTTGCTGCTGGAGTCCGAGCGCGCCCGGCTGGCAGGCAACTGGCCGCACATCCTGTTGCTGCTCGTGTCCCCGGTGGTCGCCTACGGCCTGGTGCGCCTGCTCGGTCCGCCGCGGCTGAAGAAGCGGCACGGGATCATGGTGCTTCGTGCCGCGGGCCTGCTCGTGGCGGTCGTCGCGGCCGAGCGGCTGGCGCTGGGGGACGGGGTGCCGGTGCTGTCCGTCGGCGGCCCGATCGGCGTCGTCGCGCTGCTGGTGACCGCGTCCTACCTCGCCTGCCTGCGGACCGCGGATCAGGGGTACTGGCCGCTGCCGCTGGTACGCGACGGAATCCAGAACGCGGCGCTCCTGGCCCTCATCGGCTGGTGGATCGTGGCGGTCGACGGCACCTTGGTGCCGGACCCGCGATCCGCGCCGGGAATGGCGCTGGCGGTGGCGCTGACGTTCTGGGCGGTGGCGGCGGTCGATCTCACCGAGCTGGCCGTCGGCGGCTGGCGGCTGCAGCGGTGGCTGCGGCACGGGCCACCCGAACGGCCGGGCCCGCCGGGCGTGCTCAACTGGCCACCCGCCTCCGGCGAGGTCTGGAGTGTCCTGCTCACCCACGACACCGGTAACTACAAGGACCGTCCCGTCCTGGTACTGGAACGCACGCCGACCCACGCGAACGTGCTCATCATGACCAGCAGGGACAAATCCGGCTCGCGCTTCCACCAGGCGCTCGATCTGGCCGACTGGCGGGGCGTGCTGGACAAGGCGGGCTACCTGTCGCTGGAAACCACCCCGGTGCCGTTCGCCGACTTCCGGCTGTATCGCGGGGAATGCACCGACCGCTTCTGGCATCGCCTGCTCGCCGACTCCCGGATACGGGAACGGCGGAACAGTGACCGCCCGGCACCGGGATTCGCCTTCCGGCACCGGTTCGCCTCCGCCCGCAACAGACACGTCGGGGTCAACGAAGGCGCGCGGCAACCGGCCGGACGGCGCCAGGGCACGCGGGCGGGACGTCGGTGACGCCTCACGACGGCCCGTGTTTCGTCCGGCGGACCGCCCGCGAAACAAGCCAAGCGAGGTAGGCGGCCGTCAGGACGAAGCCGATGGCGTACGGCGGGAACAATGCCGCGTCGAACCGGAACAGGGAATGGATCACCACGCCCAGCACGAGCGTGCCGGTGACCAGGGTGAGCAGCCCGCCGAAAACCCACGAGAGGATCCTGGCCGGTGGCCACCCCTTCGGTGATCCGGTGGGTCGCGATCGATCGGGACGTCGGTTCATCCGGCGCAGCCTAGGTACCGCGCCCGGGACCGGTCCGCGGCGCGGCTTCCCGGTCAGCGTCGTTCGCGCTCGAGGGCCCGGCCGAGTGCCCGTGCCACGTCGGGGAAGGCGCCGGGATGCGGGCCGGCGTAGCTGAGCCGGAGGAACTGCCCGGCCGGTTCCGCCGGGAACCACTCGTCTCCCGCGCCGACGACGACCCCGGCCGACCGGCACTCCCGGACGATCCGGCCCAGGTCCACCGTGTCCGGCAGCCGGGCCCAGAGGTTCAGCCCGCCCCGCGGTATCGCTTCCAGCCGCGCGTCCGGCGCGTACTCGCGGAGGCTCGCGACGAGCAGATCGCGGCGGGTCTTGAGCTGGTGGCGGAGCCTGCGCAGGTGGGTGCGCCACGCGGGCTGCGTGACGACGTCGAGCGCGACCGCTTGCAGCACACCGCTGACATACATGGATTCCGCCTGGCTGTCCGCGAGGATCCGGTTGCGTGCCGGGCCGCGCGCGATCAGCCCGGCGACCCGGACCGCGAGGGAGACGCTTTTGCTCAGCGAGCGGATGTAGACCACGTGCCCGCCGTCGTCCCTGGCGGCGACCGGATGGGGTTCCGCGGTCATCCCGAAGTCGTGCGCCGAGTCGTCCTCGATCAGGAACGCGCCGTGCCGCCGGACGGTGTCCATGACCTGCTCGACCAGCTCCGGTGTCCACTGTGCACCGGTCGGGCTGGCGAAGTTCGGCTGGGCGTAGAACGCGCGTGCGCCGGTCTGCTCGAACGCGCGTGCCAGCGCGCCCGGATCGGGACCGTCGGGGCCGCTCGGCACCGGGACGACCTCCACACCGGTCTGGGCGGCGGCGAGGATCGCGCCCCAGTAGGTCGGGGACTCCACGAGCAGCGGCCGCCCGGTCCCGACCAGCGCGCGGAACGCGGTCAGCAACCCGCTCTGGCTGCCGGGGATGATCACGACGTCGCCGGCCGCCGCGGGGGTGAAGTCGGACGGGGTCGCCGAAGCGAGTTCCGCGGCGAACCAGGACTGCAGTTCCGGGAGCCCGGCGGCAGGCGGCCTGGTGACCAGCGCGTCGGTGCGGGTCACCCTGGTGAAGGCCGCGCGGACGAGCCGCTCCGGCACCAGTTCCCGGTCGGGATAGCCCGAGTGCAGGGCGATCACGTCGTTCGAGACGGGCTGCAGCGCCGCGGGCAGCTGCGGGAGCCGGTGGTTCGGCGAGCCGAGGGCCGCGGTCTGCCAGCCGTAGTCGTTCGGCCGGGCGACCCGGACGGCGCGGACGAACGTGCCCACGCCCGGCCTGCTCTCGACGATCCCTTGCGCGGCAAGCGATCGGAGCGCCTTCTGCACCGTGACCGGGCTCGCGCCGTGCTGCGCGACCAGGGAACGCGTCGACGGCAGCTGGGCGCCCGGCGGGGCCGTCGCGATCCACTGCCGTAGCGCCGCGGCGATCTTCGTCGAGCTGCTATCGTCGGACATGACACAGAAGAGTAGCGCTACTCTCGCGCAGCGCCCAGTGCTATCCCCGTCCCGCGCCGGTCTCCGGTGGGGGCTGCTCGGCGTCGCGGCGTTCTCCTTCACCGTCCCGTTCACCCGCGTCGCCGTCCAGGGCGGCGGGATGTCGCCGCTGTTCGTCGGCTCGGCGCGAGCCGTCGTGGCGGCCCTGCTGGCGGCCGCGGCGCTGGCGATCACGAAGCAGCGCCTGCCCCGGAGTGTCCAATGGGGACGGTTGGCGATCGTCGCCGGTGGGGTGGTGGTGGGCTTTCCCGTGCTGACCTCCTTCGCGCTGACCACCGCGCCCGCCAGCCACGGCGCCGTCGTGGTCGCCGTCCTGCCCGCCGCGACCGCGATGACGGCCGTGCTCCGCGGGCGCGAACGACCCCCGGCGTCGTTCTGGGTCATGGCCATCGCGGGCGCGGCCGTCGCCGTCGGGTTCGCCGCGTTGCAGGGTGGCGGGCTCAGCGGGCTGCACTGGTCCGACCTGCTGTTGTTCGGCGCCGTCGTCGCGGCCGCTATCGGCTACGCGGAGGGTGGGCTCCTCGCGCGCGAACTCGGTGCCTGGCAGACCGTGTCGTGGGCGCTCGTGCTCGCCGCGCCGCTGATGATCGTGCTCACCGGGGTCGCGATGGCCCAGCACCCGCTCGGCGGGACACCGGTCGAATGGGCCGCGTTCGCCTATCTGGCCGTGGTGAGCATGTTCCTCGGCTTCTTCGCCTGGTACCGCGGTCTCGCGATCGGCCCGATGGCGCAGGTGAGCCAGGTCCAGCTCGTGCAACCCGTGCTGAGTATCGGCTGGGCGGCGTTGTTCCTGCGTGAGGAGCTCACCTGGCCCACCGTTCTCGGCGGCGTCGCCGTGATCGCCTGCGCCGGGGTCGCCGTCCGCACCCGGCTCGGTCAGGAGCGAGGGGACGGACCGAGCTGATGGAGGCGATATAGTGGTGACGGGGAGGCTGAGCGTGCCTGAGGCGGCCCGAGCCCTCGGAGGCGCCCCGGAG
>NZ_JBHYIK010000045.1:36924-73823 GCF_042739735.1 Amycolatopsis sp. NPDC059027
TGCGGGGGGGTCGCCGTCCGCACCGGGTTGGGTCTGGAGCGTGGGTACGGACCTTGCTTAAGCCCGATTTCTGTGCGTCCTGTGAACTTAATGCGTCCTTCAGCGCGCCCAACGCATCGAAGGCGCCCTTCAGCACACTCGATGCCCGGCGTGTCGGGGGCGCACCTCGGCGAAACGGCGCCCCGGCCGTGCCAGAATCCGCTGCGATGCACCACACCCCGTCCGACCTGGCCGATCTGCTGGAATGCGAGCACCGGAGCGTCCTGAAGCAGGCGTGGGCGGCCGGGCTGCCCGGTGCTCCCGCGCCGAAGGGCGCCGGGGAGTCCCTCGCGGTCAAGCACGGCCGGGCCCACGAACAGGCCACCTTGACGCGGCTGCGTGGCGAGCGCCACGAAGTCGTCGAGATCGACCACCGCGACCCCGAGGTGGCGGCACGGGAGACCGCGGACGCGGTGCGCGCGGGCGCGCCGGTGATCTACCAGGCGGTGTTCCACGAGGAAGGCGAGTTCTCCGGCCGCGCGGACTTCCTGATGCGCGACGATCAGGGCCGCTACGAGGTGTACGACACCAAACTGGCCCGGCACGCGACCCCGGCCGCGGTGGTGCAGCTGACCGCCTACGCCGACGCGATGCGCCGCGCCGGCTGGCCCGCCGGGCCGCGGATGCATCTGCTGCTCGGCGACGGCGGCACGCACACCCTGCGGGTCCAGGACTTCCTCCCGCTGCTGCGGCGGCTGCGCACCCGGTTGCGCGGCCGCGCGCCGCGGCTGCCCGACCGGCTGTGGGGCGAGGAGCGTCCCGCCTGCGGCGGCTGCGGTTTCGCCGAGCACTGTGGGAGTGCCCGCAAGGCCGACCGGGACCTGTCCCTGGTCGCCGGCATCCGGGGCGATCAGCGCCGCAAACTCGCCGCGGCCGGGCTCGGCACCATCGACGCGCTGGCACTGGCCGCCGCGGAGGACCGGCCACGCGACCTGTCCGCGAGGTCGTTCGAGAACCTGCGCGCGCAGGCGGCCATCCAGCTCCGTCAGGACAGCACGGGCGAGGTCACCTACGAGGTGGTCGAGTCCGACGCGCTGGCGACGCTTCCGCCACCGGCACCCGGCGACGTCTTCTTCGATATGGAGGGTGACCCGTACGCACTGGCGGGCGAAGGGCTGGAGTATCTGTTCGGCGCGATCACCGCCGACGAAGAGGAGCCGCGGTTCACGGCGTTCTGGGCACACACGCGAGCCCAGGAGAAGCAGGCCTTCGAGCAGTTCGTCGACTTCGCCACCGCTCGCCTCGCCGAACACCCCGGCTCGCACATCTACCACTACGCGCCCTATGAGAACACGGCGATCAAGCGGCTGGCCGCGGTCCACGGCACCCGCGAGGACGCGGTCGACGCGCTGCTGCGCGCGGGCGCGCTGGTCGACCTCTACGCCGTGGTGCGCAAGGCGATGCGGGTGTCGCAGCCGTCGTACTCGATCAAGTATCTCGAACCGTTGTACATGCCGGACGCCCGCGAAGGCGAAGTGAAGACGGCGGCGTCGAGCATCGAGGCCTACGAGGACTACCTGACGCTGACACACCAGGGAGACGCCGAGCGCGCCGACGAGGTGCTTCGCGGCATCAGCGACTACAACGAATACGACTGCGTCTCCACGCTTCGGTTGTTCGAGTTCCTCCACCGGGTTCGCGCTGACGCCGGGATCGAGCTCGCGGAAAACCCCGCGGAGTCCGAAGAGGACGCGCTGATCCGCACCGCCGCCGAGGACGTCGCCGAGCAGAAACGCGCCGAGCGGGCCGCGCAGCTGGCGGCGCTGGTGGATCCGCTGCTGGACGGCCTGCCCGACGACCCCGCCGACTTCACCGCCGCGGATCGGGCCCGCGCGCTGCTCGCCGCCTCGGTCGGCTACCACCGGCGCGAGACCACGCCCGCCTGGTGGGAGTACTTCCGCCAGCTCGCCGCGCCGCTCGGCGATCTCGAGGTCGACACCACCTGCATGGTCCCGGTGTCGGTGGACGCGGGGGAGTGGGTGCCGCCGAAGGGCCGGGTGCGGACCGCCAAACGCACCGTGGTCCTGCGGTGCGATCCGGACCGGCCGCATCCCTTCACCCCCGGCGACCAGGTCCGGCTGCGCTACGGCGCCGACGCCCGCGACGCGAAGGTGCTCGACGCCACCGCCTCGGACGTCACCCTGCAGGAGAGCTGCGCACCGGACCGGACCGACGCCGCGCGGCCGAGCGCGGTCCTGCCGGGCAGCCCCGTGCGTCCCGCCCCCAAGGACGAGGCGGTCGCCGACCTGGCCCGGCTGGTCGTGGACGCGCTGCCCGGACTGCCCGCGCATCCCGGCGTCGACCTGCTGTGCCGCACCCCGCCCCGGCTGCGTGGCCGGGATACCCTGCCCGAGGCAGGGGACGACGTCGTCGGCGCGGTGATCGCCGCCGTCGAAGCGCTCGACGGTTCCACCCTCGCCGTCCAAGGACCGCCAGGGGCAGGAAAGACCTATCTGGCAGGAAAACTGATCGCCCGGCTTGTCCACTCAGGACGGACGGTGGCGGTCACCTCGACCAGTCACAAGGCCGTCGAGAACGTCCTGGCCGCCACCATGAAGAACGCATCGACGCTGCCGTGCGCCAAGCGCGCCAAGAAGGCGCCGGATCCGGACGTGCCGTGGGAACAGCCGCCGACCAACGACGCGCTCGTCCGGTGGCGTGCGGAACACACCGGCGGGCACCTGGTCGGCGGAACGGCGTGGACGTTCGCGAACGCCGCGGTCCGCGACGAGCCGTTCGACCTCGTCGTGATCGACGAGGCGGGCCAGTTCGCGCTCGCCGACGCGCTCGCGGTGTCGATGTGCGCCCGCAACGTGCTGCTCCTCGGTGACCCGCAACAGCTGCCGCAGGTCGTGCAGGGCACTCACCCGGCGGGCGCGGGCGCCTCCGCGCTGGGACACCTGATCGGCGAGCACGACATCATCCCGCCCGAGCTGGGCTACTTCCTCGACCAGACCCGCCGCATGCACCCGGCCGTGTGCGACCCGGTTTCCCGGCTGTCCTACGCCGGGCAGCTGCACGCACACCCCACCGCCGCCGAACGTGGCGTCGAGGGTGTGCCCTCTGGCCTCTATCTGTCCGAAGTGGACCACCACGGCAATACCACGCGCTCGGTGGAAGAAGCCGCCGCGGTCACCGAGATCGTGTCCGCCTTGCACGGTCGTGTGTGGACCGGCCATGGGACGGCGCGGCCGCTGGGCGACGAGGACATTCTCGTGGTCGCGCCGTACAACTTCCAGGCTCGCGAGGTCACCCGCGCGCTGGAGCGAGCCGGGTTCGGCGGCGTGCGCGTCGGTACCGTCGACCGGTTCCAGGGGCAGGAGGCGCCGGTGGTGATCACCACGATGACCTCGTCGTCCACAGTGGACCTGCCGCGCGGGCTGGATTTCCTGTTGTCCCGCAACCGGCTCAACGTCGCGCTCTCCCGCGCGCAGGCGGTGACGATCCTGGTCTGCTCACCCCGGCTGGCCGAGGCCGACGTCCGCACGGTCGAGGACATGCGCCTCATCTCCGGTCTCCTCGGGCTGACCGCCCAGGCGAAACCCTGGCAGGGAGTCGGGGCCGTGGTCACGCCGTGAAGGACTCCTTACCGGCGCTCAGCGCCGGTAAGGAGTCCTTCACGGACTTGCGTCGGAGCGCGATTCGGCGGGGCGTCCGTAGGTGCCGCCGTCCCGGCTGCGCTGCAGCAGGCCCTCGTCGACAAGGTGGCGGCGGAGCGCGGCATGGTCGTCGTGCATCGGGGCGAGCCGCTCGCGGACGTCCTGCTCCGTGTAGAGCACGCCCGGCTCGAACTCTTCGGCGAGCCGGACGAGCAGGGCGCGCCGGAGCTTGCCCCGGCGCGGAATCGTGACGAGTCTTCCGTGCCTGAACAACGCTTCGAGCGGGTCGGCCATACCGCCGACGGTACCCCGCGCCGTACCGATCGGTGAACCGGTTTTCCGACCGTCCGAAAAGGACCGGATCAGGCCTGCGGCAACGGGAAGCCGAGTGCGCGCGACGCGTTCTCCGGCGTCGGGTCCGCCCAGCGGCCGAGTACGTGCGCGCTGGTGGACAGCGACCGGATCTCCGCGCGGTCGAGGTAGAGCATGCCGTCGAGGTGGTCGGTCTCATGCTGGACGATGCGGGCGGGCCAGCCCTCGACCTCTTCGTCGAGTTCGCGGCCCGTCTCGTCCTGGCCGCGCAGCAGGATCCGCTCGTGCCGTGCCGTCACCGCCTGCCACCCCGGAACGCTCAGGCAGCCCTCGTAGAAGGCGGCGACGCCAGGGCCCACCGCCTCGTAGCGCGGGTTGACCAGAACCCGGAACGGCTGGGGAACACGGCGGCGGGCGTGGAGCGTCTCGGCGGGAACGTTCCGCAGAATCTCGGCGCGGTCCTCGAGAACCGCTATGCGGAGCGGAATCCCGATCTGGGGCGCCGCGAGGCCGACACCGGGCGCCTCGCGCATCGTGGTGCGCATCAACCCGAGGAGACCGTCGAGCCGTTCGTCGCCGAGCTGGCCTTCGTACGGCTCGCCCCGCCGCCTGAGCACGGGGTCACCCGCGGTCACGATCGGGGCGGGGGAGGGGCCGGCCAGCAACGCGTCGACGAGGTCGAGCAGTGGTGTGGTGGGCAAACCGGTCCCTTCGGGTCGAGGCGGGCTCACCGAGTCTAGCGTCGGCGCACCGCGGCTACGCGTCGAGAACGGCGTGGGCGACGTCGTGCCCGAGACGTCGCCCGGTGTTGTGATCGAGCCGCGTGTGGACGCCCGCGAAGAGGCGGCTGGTGCCCGCTTCGTCGGAGATGTCCTGGAAGGAGCCGAAGGCGCGGACGGTGCCGGGCAGTACCTCCGACGTGACGGTCACGTCGCGGCACGGCCCGTATTCGTGGCGCAGGATCTCGGCTCCGGCCTGCGCGATGACGCTGTGCGCCCCGGGGTAGGCGGGATCGGCGGGGGTCACGCCGAGGCTGGTCCAGTTCGGGTCGCCGATGGTCGCCGGGTTGCCGTCGGTGTCCGCGAGGCGGATCGCGGTGATCGGACGCCAGATCCGGTAGTGGTATTTGGCGTCGTAGAAGGCGATCACGGCGTCGGCGAAGGCGAGGTTGAGTTCCGCGAAGACACGCGCGGCGGTGGGCAGGCCGCTTGGCGCGCCGAGGACGACGCTCTGGGCGATCTCGTTCCAGTAGTTCCAGATCGGGGCGGCCCAGAACCGGGCCTGGACGGTCTGGTCCGCGGTGCGGGCGGTGCTGGTGTCCTGGCCCAGTCGCGCGACTTCGTTGACCGCTTCGGCGTAGGCGGCACTGGTGAGCGGCGGGTACGGGCCGGGCCGGAACCGGTCGGCGCGGTCGAGCACGAACGGGGTCACGGCCGCCCAGTGGGTGAACACGGCGGGGGCGAACGCCGGGGGAGTGGGCCGGTACCGGCCGGGCTCGGTGCCGGGCGGCAGGACCGGCGGGATCGCGCCCGACCCGTCGTTCGCGCGGCGCGCGGCGATCAGCCGCGCGATCCGTTGCCCCGTCAGGACACCGGACGTCTTCGCCCGCCCGTCGGGCACGGTCGCCAGGTCGGTCGCCAGCTGGGCGTCCAGCGCACCGGCGAACGCCGGGTACAGCCCGGTCAGGACGTCGTGGGCGGCCTGTGCCGCCGCCGCGACCGGTGAGGCGGACCGCGGCGCGTCGACGGCGAGCAGGGCGGGACGGCCGGCCCTGCCCGCGGCGACCACCGCGTCGTGGACGGCGGTGTGCAGCATGGCGAAACTCCGGGTGGGATGCACGGTCGCGGGCTGCGCTCCCGGGGTCCGCAGGATCCGGAGCAGGGTCCGGTTCCACGCGGCGACGAGATCGGCGCCGCCTTGCCCCGAACCGGCGGCCACGGCGGGCGCGCCGCCGCCGAGAGCGAGGGCCGCGGCGGTCGCGCCACCGGCGACGAGCAGGCGTCTGCGTGAGAGTGGACTGGTCACTTCTTCGGCTCCCGTCGTTGCGAAACGTGGTCGTCCGTGAGTACGGCGCCTGGTTACGCGGGGCCGGTGTAACCGGCGTGCGTATTACTCGGACGGCGGGGTTCGACGAGGACGGTAGGCCGGATGGTGACCGGTGGGAAGACGTTTCGGGACACGGCGTAAGACGGCCCGAGAGGGAGAAACGGAAGCGGAGCCGGAAGGGCCCGCGCGGCTGCGGGTGGTCGGTACCGATGCCTACCCGGATTGGGAGGCGGTGTACCGCGACAACGTCGAGCGGGTTTACCGGCTGATGTTCGCGAAGGTCGGCAACCGGCCGGACGCCGAGGACCTCACGACCGAGGTCTTCCTGGTCGCGCTCAAGCCGTTGCGTGTTTCGGCGAGCGTCGGCGAGGTGCGGGCGTATCTGCTGGCGACCGCGCGCACGGTGCTGGCGACGCACTGGCGGCGCACGCTCGGCCGGGAGATCACCGTGCTGGACGACGAGCGGGACATCGCGGTTCTCGAGACCGGGATGGAGGATCCCGGGAAGCTGGCGCGGGCGGAGGCGATCCTGGCGGAGCTGCCCGACCGCTACCGGCGGATCCTGCGGCTGCGGTTCCTGGAAGCCTGTTCGCTCAAGGAGGCCGCGGCCGAGCTGGACATCACCGTGGGCAACGCGAAGGTGCTGCAGCACCGGGCGTTGCGTCAGGCCGCGGCGGTGGCGGAGAGGATGGGAACGTGAGCAGTCGCGGAGTCCGCCGGTTCGTCAAAGACCTGCTGCGGCAACGACGTCCACGTCGGTTCGACGCCGGTGCCGGCGACGAGGCGGAGCTGCGCGTGGCCGTCCAGCTGCGCGCGGCCCGCCCCGGGAGCGGCGCACCCACCGAGGAGTTCGTCGCCGGGCTGCACCGGCGGCTGGCCGTCGAACTCGGCGACGCGCCACCGGCCAGGGGCGGCAGCCGGCGGCGGTTCGTCCGGCTGACGTCGACCGCCGCGGCGGCGGCCGTGCTCGGCGCGGGCGTCGACCATCTGGCGACCAGCGGTGGCGAGGAAGCCGCTTCGCCGCCGCCACCGGATCGGACGCTTCGGCCGGAACACGGGGAATGGCGGGCGGTGGTGGCCGGAAAGGATCTTCCCGAGGGCGGAGTGAGGCCGTTCGACTTCGGGTCCGTCGCGGGTTTCGTCGAGCGCGCGGACGGACAGGTGCGGGCGGTGTCGGCGACGTGCACGCATCTGGGCTGCCGGCTGGCGCTGGACGCCCCGGCCCGGCGGCTGAACTGCCCGTGCCACCGCACGGCGTTCGCCGTCGACGGCGCCGTGCTGTTCCATCAGCTGCCGGTCAAGCCGCCACCGCTGCCCCGGCTGGTGGTCCGGGAGTCCGCCGGGGTGGTGGAAGTGCTCGTCCCTCCACAAGAGACGTAACCAGGGCGCGTACGTCATGGCATGACGAAAACCCTGGGACCGACCATCCTGCTGATCGCCGCCGCGCTGGGACTCGCGGCCTGCTCCGCGCCGCCCGCCGCCACACCCGCCAAGGCACCGTCGTCCGCCATGCCGGACATGCCGAGCATGACGGCGTCCTCCGGCGGCCCCGCTGTCGCCACCGACGCGGTGTCCATAAAGGACTTCGCGTTCGCGCCGGGTGACGTCACGGTCAAGGCGGGCGCCACCGTGACGTGGCGGAACGAGGACCAGGACCCGCACACCGTGACCAGCACAGGGAACGCGGGGCCGCTGCGCTCGCCGACACTGAACAAAGGAGACACCTACCGGTACGTCTTCGCCACCCCGGGCCGGTACGAATACCTGTGCACCATCCACCCGTTCATGACCGCGACCGTGACGGTGACGCCGTGACCGCGCGGGACGGGGCGGCGGAAGAGCACGGGCCCGAAGGCATGACCCGGCGGCAGCTGCTGCGCCACACCGCGTGGTTCGGCGCCGCCGTGGTGCTCACCGTTTCGGGCGGGGAAGTCCTCAGCCACGTCACCGGGCCGGCGGAGGCCGCGCCGGAAGACGATCCGCACGCGCTGCGGTTCGTCCAGGTCAGCGACAGCCATCTCGGGTTCAAGGGCTCCGCCAACACCGCCGTCGAGGATTCCTTTTCCCGTGCCATCAACCAGATCAACGCGCTGCCGTACCGCCCGGCGTTCGTGATGCACACCGGCGACCTCACCCACCTCGCCACCCCGGCGCAGTTCGACCAGGTCAAGCAGATGATGAGCGGCCTGCACACCGCACAGGTGCTGACCGTGCCCGGCGAGCACGATTCGATCGACGACACCGGCCAGAAGTACCGCAAGGTGTTCGGGGCCGGAACCGCGGGCGACGGCTGGTACAGCTTCGATGTCCAGGGCGTGCACTTCCTGTCGCTGGTGAACACGCTGAGCCTGGAGAAGCTGGGGCACCTCGGCAACGATCAGCTGGAGTTCGTCCGCAAGGACGTCGCGAAACTCTCCTCGGATACCCCGATCATGGTCTTCAGCCACATCCCGCTGTTCGCGATGTACCCGGCCTGGGGCTGGGGCACCGACGACGCCACGCAGGCGCTGTCCTATCTGCGCCGGTTCTCCTCGGTCACCTGCCTCAACGGGCATGTGCACCAGTTGTTCACCAAAACCGAGGGAAATGTGACCTTCCACAGCGCCACCACCACCGCGTATCCGTTGCCCCAGCCGGGAACCCGGCCCGCGCCGACCCCGGTGACCCTGCCCGCGGGCAAACTCGGCGACGCGCTGGGCATCCGCGAGGTGGCCTATCGGCCCGGGGATCCGGGCCTGGCCGTCAAGGACGTGAGGCTCGCGTGAGCGGGCGAGTGCTGCGGCTCGGCATCGCCGTGTGTCTCGCCGCCGGCGGTTACGTCCACGCCGAACTCTATCTCCACGGCTACCGGGTGATCCCGTTCGTCGGCCCGGCCTTTCTGGTGCAGGCCAGCGGGTCCTTCGCGATCGCGGTCCTGCTGGTGTTCAGCGGTTCGGTGGTGCTGCGGCTCGCCGCGGCCGGACTGGCGCTCGGCGCGCTGGGCGGATTCGTGCTGTCCCGGACGATCGGTGTCTTCGGCTTCGTCGAGTACGGGCTGCAACCGGCACCGGAAGCGCTCGTCAGCCTGCTCGCCGAGGCGGCGGTTCTGGCGTTGCTGCTGGTCGCCTGCGTGGTGGCGCACCGACGTCGGAAGGCGCACGACCCGGCGGTGTAACCCGGCCGCGTATTCGTGAGTGAAGGTTCGGAAAGCCTTTCAGGGGAAGGAAACACGATGCGAAGAGCCATCACGGCGGCGGTGCTTGGCATGGCAGGTCTCGGCTTGGCCGGTGGGGTGGTCACCGGTCCGGTGGCCCAGGCGAGCGGACGCCGGTGCGGACCCGCGGTCTCGACGGCGGGAACCGGCACGCTGGGCACCACGTGGACGCTCAAGTCGGCGTACGACGACGACGGCCCGGTACCGGGGAAACTGGTCGTCGGCGAGGAGTTCCAGATCAACACCCAGGGGGCCGGCCAGCACTGGACGGTCACCTTCGCCGACAACGGGACGGTGTTCTTCGGCAATCCCGACGACGTGTCCACAGTGGACGGTATCAGGGAGGTGCACATGAACCCGGCCGTGCACCACACGCCGCAGCACATGACCGCGCACGCGGTCCGGCACGAGACCGGCGAAGTCATCGACGGGGCGGTCGATCTGCCCCCGGCGCCGGACGGGTGCGGTCCCCTCTCCCCGTGACCGCACCGAACGCGGGGCGTGCCCGGCGGTGCCGGATACCGGCGGGCACGCCTCGCCCCACTGTCGGTTTCTCGCTAAGGGTTCTGGGGCCGTGGGTGCCGCCGGAGGTGCTGTAGAACGCTTGGGGTGCGCTGGCCTGAGGTGCGACAAGGGCGTCCCTGGGTGCGGTGGATGCACCCAGGGCGTCCCTGGGACTTGCCTGCGCTCGCCGACTCCGTTCGCGACACACACCCCAGACCCACCGCATGCCGTGAAGGCCTCCTTACCGGCGCCCAGCGCCGCGAAGGACCCCTTCACCACACCACCAAGCCCCCGGGAAAGCACCCACCAGCAAAGCCGCACCCCGCACCTACCGAGAAAACCTCACTGTGGGAACGACCACGTCAGATCGGGAAAGTTTCGTGCACGGAGGTGCACCGGCGGCGGCGCGGCGGAACCGCATGGGGCGGTCATGCGTGCTCTAGGACATGAGGACGAATACGGGACGGTTGTCGACCCGGCGGCTCTGGGCGCTCTCGGCCGCCGTGCTGGCGGGCGTCGGCGGCGCCTTCGCCAGTGTCACCACCGGTGAGACGAAGGCGACGACCCGGGCCGACCATTTTCTTCAGGCGAGGGCCGCGCCGACGACGGCCATGCCGCCCACGGCGACGGCCTCGGTGACGACCGAGTCCCCGGCGACGACCGCCGGCCGCCCGGTGGTGAGCCCGGTCCTGCCGTTCAACGCGAAGCTGACGTCGTCGGACATCCCGGTACGCGGTGGCGGCGTGCGAAGCGGAGCGTGCAGTGGTTCCCTGATCGCCCCCGAGTGGATCATCACGGCCGGGCACTGCTTCCACGACATCAACGGCGCGTGGGTGGGCGGCAAGCCCCGCTACCACATGACGGTGACCGTCGGGAAGCTGAAGGACGGCGACCCCGGCGGGCACACGGCGCAGGTGGTGGACGTCCGGCAGTCCCCGGTCAACGACCTCGCGGTGGCGAAGCTGAGCACCGCGATCGACGACGTCGTCCCGTTGACCTTGCCGGACAAGGCGCCCGAAGTGGGCCAGCGGCTGCGGTTCGCGGGCTGGGGTTCCACCTCGGCCACCGTCGTCGCCCCGTCCGACCACCTCAAACGCGGGGAGTTCTCCGTCGCGAAGATCGCGCCGACCACTCTCGAAGCACTGCCGGTGGTGCCGCGCACGGTCGAGAACAGCCCGTGCGCCGACGACTCCGGCTCGCCGTACTTCGTTTCCGGCGACAACCGGACCGGGAACCTGGTCGCCATCGAGAACAGCGGACCGCCGTGCCCTCAGCCCGGCCGCGAGATCATCGCGCGGGTGGACATCCTGACCGACTGGATCCGCACGCAGACCGGGGACACCGCGCGGTAGCCCGGCTACCGCGGGCGGGGCGGGCGAGGTGCTTCGAGCCGCGCGAGCCAGCCCGTGAGCAGGTGCTCCAGCCGGGTGGCCTCGGCCGGGGTGAGGTCGTCCAGCAGTCGCCGCTCGTTGCGCATGTGCTCGGTGAACGCCTCGTCGAACAGGTCCCGCCCCGCCGGGGTCAGTGCGACCACCCGGCCGCGCCCGTCGGTCGTGCTGGGGCGGCGCGCGACCAGACCGGCGCGTTCCAGCCGGTCGAGCCGTTTGGTCATGGCCCCGGTGGTGACCATGGTGAACGCGGCCAGTTCCCCTGGCGCCCGTTCGAAGGGATCACCCGCCCGGCGGAGCGCGGCCAGGACGTCGAACTCGCCCTCGCTGAGCCCATAGCGGTGATACACCAGGCAGAGCTGGTCGGTCAGCAGCGCGGCCACCCGGTGCAGGCGGCCGATCACGCCCTGGGGGCTCACGTCGAGGTCGGGACGCTCGCGCGCCCATTCGGCCTGGATGCGGGCGACGTGGTCCAGCGGTTCGGTCACCCTTCCATAATAGCTTCCCAGGAAGCTATTGTATCTTCCATGGAAGGTACTCTGCGGTGGAGCCTGGTCACCGCTGTCGCGCCGATCGCCTGGGGCACCAACTACTTCGTCACCCACGAGCACCTGCCCGCGGGAGTGCCGTTGTACGGGGCGATCCTCCGTGCGCTCCCGGCCGGGCTGCTCCTGCTCGCGGTGTGCCGGCGGCGGCCGCGCGGATCGTGGTGGGGGAAGTCGCTGGTGCTCGGCGCGCTGAACACCAGCGCGTTCTTCACCCTGATCTATGTCGCGGCGCACCGGCTGCCGACCAGCCTGGCCTCGATGATCATGGCCACCTCGCCGGTGGTGCTGATGCTGCTGGCCTGGCTGCTGGCAGCCGAACGGCCGGCGGTCCGCGCGCTGGCGGGCGCCGCGATCGGCATCACCGGGGCGTGCCTGATGCTGCTGACCGCGGCGGTGCGGGTGGACGCGCTCGGCGTGGCCGCTTCGGTGGGCGCCATGGTGTTGTCGTCGGTCGGGTACATCCTCGCGAAACGATGGGCGGGGGAGGTCGACGTCCTCGCTTCGACCGCCTGGCAGCTCATCGCGGGCAGCCTCATCCTGATCCCGCCCGCGATCGTGGTCGAGGGCGCCCCGCCGGCACTGGACGGGGACATGCTGTTCGGCTTCGCGTATGTCACCGTCGTCGCGACCGCTGTCGCTTTTACCGCGTGGTTCGCGGGACTCAAGCACCTGCCCGCCGCGTCCGTGGGACTCATCGGACTGCTCAATCCCGTCACCGGTGTCCTGCTCGGCACCATGCTGGCCGGGGACACGCTCACCGTGCGGCAGCTGCTCGGCATCGCGCTGGTGCTGGCCGGGCTGCTGCTCGGCCAGCCGCTCTTCCGCCGGTTCCGCCGTCGCGCCCCGGACCCGGTAGTCCTGAGTGGACAGTGCGTTCCGGCTACCGGCCGAGCGTCCGCGCGAGATCGGGGGCCGGTGCCTTGAATTCCAGCCACCGGCTGTCGGCCACCGCCTCGACGGAATGCGGGACTCCTCGCGGATGCAGCAGCGACTCCCCGGGGAGCAGCTGCACGGTATGGCCGGAGAGTGTGCCGGTGAGGCGGCCGGAGAGGAGATGGACGAAGCTGTCGTGCTCGTGCGCGTGGACCGGCGAGCCCACGCCCGCGGGGTATTCGATCTCCAGCAGCACGCCGTGGTCCGTCCGGAGGGGAACCCGGACCCGCCCGTGGCCGCCCAGCAGTTCCAGCCCTTCGACATGGGTCAGTGGTGCCCATTCGCTCATGCGATCGCCTCGCTCCGCGAGACTGTGTTCGATCCCTTTTGGCGCATGATGTCCATGATTCGCTCGCAAGCTTCGCTCATGCCTTTGCCTCCCGCCGATCGTCCCGGCGACGACACGCGGCGCCGGGGCGGGGGTCCCCGAAATCCTTACCTGATCAGCCTCCTGCCACCGACGGGATGATCTGGACCTCGGCGGCCTCCCGGAGCGGGGTGGCGGAGCCGCCGGAGCGACGGCATTCCTCGCCGTCCACGAAGAAGTTGACGTAGCGGCGCAACCCGGCCTGCTCGTCGCGCAGCCGCCGCTCCAGCGCCGGGTGCTCCTTGGCCAGCACATCGAGCAGGGAGCCCAAGGTGGCGGGCTCATCGACCTCGACGACGAGGCGGCCCTGCCCGCCCGCCTTCTCGCGCAGCACTCCCGGAAGCAACACGATGACCCGCATCGTCACACCGTCGCGGCCCGGACGCACAGCACATCCGGCAGATGCGACGCGACGAGCCGCCAGCTGTCGCCCTCGTCGCGGCTGGCGTAGACGTCACCGGTCCGCGAGCCGAAGTAGACCCCGGCGGGCTCGGCGTCGTCGGCGCACATCGCGTCACGCATGACCCCCGCCCAGAACTCGTCCGGCAGCCCGGCGCCCAGCGCCTCCCAGGACTCACCGGCGTCCTCACTGCGGTACACCCGGCATCGGGCCTCCGGCGGGAAACGTCGCATGTCGGCCACCAGCGGGAAGGTGTAGATCACCTCGGGCCGCCGCGGGTGGACCACCATCGGGAAGCCGAAGTCGCTGGGCAGCCCGTCGGCGATGGACCGCCAGCTGGCCGCGTCGTCGTCGCTGCGGTAGACGCCGTGGTGCACCTGCGCGTAGAAGCGTTCCGGCGCTTGGGGATGCGTGGCGACCTTGTGCACGCAGTGGCCGTACTCCGGGTACGGATCGGGGACGTGCACGGCCTTGATGCCGGTGTTGCGTGCCTGCCACGAAGCGCCGCCGTCCTCCGTGCGGTAGACGCCGCCGGTCGACATCGCGACGGTGATCCGGCCCGGCGTCGCCGGATGCGGGATCACCGTGTGGATGGCCTTGCCGCCGCCTCCCGGTGTCCAGTGCTCCCGGTGCGGGTGGTCCCACAGACCGCGGACCAGCTCGTAGGTCCGGCCTCCGTCGGCGGAGCGGAACAGCGCCGACGGCTCGACCCCGGCGTAGACCACGGCGGGCTCGCTCGCCGGGCCGGGCGTCAGCTGCCACACCCTGGCGAGCGACTCCCCGGTGTCCTCCGGGAAGGCGATCGGGGCGTGATCGGGCTCCTGCCAGCTCGCGCCCAGATCATCGCTCGTCGCCACGCTGGGCCCGTAGTGCTCGCTGGTGACGCCGGCCAGGAGTCTTGGCTTGCCCCTGCGGACGTCGATGCCGACCGCGTAGACCTCCGTCATCGGGTGCTGGGGTCCGCTCAGCTCCCAGCTCGCCCGCCCATCCGTGCTGGTGGCCAGCCACAGCCCCTTGCGGGTACCGATCGCGAGTAGTACAGCCATCCGACGCCTTCCCTTCAGTGATGTGCATCACAGGAGGGAACGCTACCCCGCACCACCGACAAAACCGGTTTCCGCCTTGCCGGGGTAGTTACGTCCGCCCCCGTTCGGGTATGCATGGAACTGGCAGACCAGGTCATCGGTCACTTCCGCGCCGGGGAAGAGAGACGACATGGTTTCGGGGTACGGATCCGACACCGGAAACGAAGAGCTCGCCGAGCTGGCCCGCCTGCGCGGGCTCGTCACCCAGCTGCAGACCGCGCTGGACACCAGGATCGTGATCGAACAAGCCAAGGGAGTGCTCGCCGAGCGGTACCAGATCACCTTGCACGAAGCGTTCACCCGCCTCCGCAAGCGCGCACGCGATCAGCGGCTGCGGCTGCACACCGTGGCCGGGTCGGTGGTCGGCACCCTGCCCGACGCCAGAGCCGGCCGGTGAAAATCCGGTCGGCACCGGACCTCGGCGGGGCTATCGTCGTGCTCCATGACGCAGGGTTCGCTGATCCGGACCGTGGTGGACGTCGCGGCGCCGCCCGAGGCGGTGTGGCGGGTTCTTGTCGACTTCGGTCGTTATTCCCGTTGGCATCCCACGATGGTCGTCGATGATCCGGTGCCCGAAGCGGTTCCGGGGGCGAAGCTGAAGCTGAGGGTGTCCGGCGGCGTCGCCGGTGACCAGTCGTTCACCGCCGAGATCGTCGAGGCGCTCCCGCCGCGGCGGCTGGTGTGGCTGGGCGGCGTGCCCGACGTTCTGCTGGGGCGGCACAGCTTCGAGGTCGAGCCGCTGGCGAGCGGCAGAAGTCGTTACACGGACACGGAAACGTGGTCCGGTTCCCTGGTCGCGACCGTGATCGCCGAGCAGTACGAGGCGATCACGGCGGAGTACGAACGGGTCGTGCGGGCACTGAAAACCGCGGTGGAAGCCGGCTGAGTCCGGTCAGGCCGGTGCGGGGTGTTCGATATGGGCGGCGACCTTCGTGCCGTCCGCCGTCAGCCAGCCCTTCCGCGCCGCGTACGCGATCATCGCGTCCCAGCGCCCGGGCCAGTCCGCGCCGACGGAACCACGCGATGCGTTCTCGCGCAGGGATTCGACCGAAAGCCAGGCGCTGTCCGGTTCGTCGGCCGGGCCGCCGAAACCGGCGTCGCGCAACGCTTGGCCCGTGGCCGCCGAATCCAGCTCGGTGGCGACGTGAAGCCGGGTGCAGTCGTCGCCTTCCTCGACCCGGACCGCGCCGTCACCGCCGACGTGAACGAACACCGCGCCCTCCCCGGATAGACCTGCGCCAGCGAGGGTACGCGCCGAACGGGTCAGCGTGATTTTCCGGGCGGCCGCAGCATCGGGACGAGGAACTGCCGGGCCACCTCGGCCACCTGCTCGTCGTCGTCGAGGTCGATGAGGTGACTGGGAATGGCCAGGAACGAGGCCGAGACGCGGACCATCAGCTCGGCGACGCGATCGGCGTCCACCGCGCGGTCCACGGTGCCGGCGCGTTGTTCGTGGCGGAGCTGGCCCGCGACGAACTGCCGCACGGTGGCGAGTGTCCGGCCGCCGTCGTTGGTCATCGACGACACGAACAGGTCCGGCTCCGCGGCGATCAGGCCGCCGATCAGCGGGTTGCCGCGGATGGCGCGCAACGAGCTCACGAAACCCAGCACGACCCGGTCGGCGACGGTTTCGGCGCGCTCGATGTCGATGAGGAACTGGTCGAAATATCGGCGGAATTCCCGCCGCACCACGTGTTCGACCAGGGTGTCCTTCGTGGCGAACCGGCGGTAGACGGTGATCCGCGAGACGGCCGCCCGCCGGGCCACATCCTCCATTGTGGACCGTTGGATGCCCATGCGGCAGAACTGCTCGTACGCCGCGTCGAGGATGCGCGTGCGGGTGTCGTCCCTGTCGTCGACCCGTTCGACAGCCTCGGAATACGCGCGTTCCAGCATCGATTCCGAGCCTGAGGTCGCCCCGAGGGCGGACAGCGCAGGTTCCACGATCACCTCCTGAGACGACCGATTCTGCCTCAAGTTCTGCCTCGACCGCCGAACTCCGTCCTCGCGACAGGTCTTGTGATGGCCGACACGCTGTGCTCTCATGGTGATACGCAGATGCGCATCGTGTTTCATCGTATCAGGCGCTCGCGACCTCAAGGAGGAGGAGCGAAGGCATGGACAGTCTCAGCAGGCGCAACGTGTTGAAGGCGGGCGGGGCGTTGGGCGCGCTTGGCGCGCTGACCGCCGCGACACCCGCGTGGGCGTCGACGTGGACGTGGTCGCCCCGGGGCTCGGTCGCGGGCGCCGGCGAAGGCGCTGACCCGCGCTGGGTCTGGGACCCGGAAGCCGATCCGCTGGTCGCCTCGCTGCTCGACCGCGGTGACGTGCCCAGGGTCAACGCGCTGTTGCGGACCTGGACCAGGAACGACCAGCCGCTACCGGACGGGCTGCCCGCCGATCTGCGGGACTTCATGGAGCGCGCCCGCCGCCTGCCTCCGTGGGCGGACCGGGGAAAGCTGGCCACCGCGGTGAAGTTCAACGAAAAGCGCGGGCTGTACCTCGGCGTGCTGTACGGGCTGGCCAGCGGCATGATGAGCACGGTCATTCCCCACGAGGCACGCGCGGTCTACTACTCCAAGGGCGGCGCGGACATGAAGGACCGCATCTCCAAGACCGCCAAACTGGGCTACGACATCGGCTCGCGGAACGCCTATCAGCCCGACGGCGAAATGATCGTGACGTGCGTCAAGACCCGGCTGGTACACGCCGCGGTGCGTCACCTGCTGCCGAAGTCGCCACACTGGCCGGACGTCTCCGGTGAGAAGATCCCGATCAGCCAGGCGGACATGATGGTCACCTGGCACAGCCTGCCCACGACCGTGATGCAGAAGCTCACCGCGTGGCAGGTGCCGATCCCGGCCGCCGAGTCCGAGGCCTTCCTGCACTCGTGGCAGATCGGCGCGCACATGCTCGGCATCATGGACGAGTACATTCCCGCGTCGTGGAGCGCGGCCGACGCGCAGGCCAAGCAGGTGCTGGACCCGGTGCTGGCGCCGACCCGCGAGGGTGTCGAACTCGCCGATATCCTGCTCGATCTCGGTTCGCCGGTCGACGGTGGCGTGCTGAGCAAGCACATCCTCGGCGCGTTCACCCGCTTCCTGCTCGGCGACCGGATCGCCGACTGGCTGGCGATCGCCAGGGAACCGGTCTGGGATCCGCTGCTGAAGGCGAGCTGGGGCCCGTTCATCGCCGTTCGCGAAGGGTTGCTTCCCTTCCCTGGCGCGCCGCAGGCCTATTGGCTCTTCGACGAGTTCCTGCGCAAGGCGGCCCTGCTCTACCTGTCCGAGGCGCGTCCGATCAGCATCGAAATCCCCGAGATCAACCGCCCGTCCTGATGGGCCGGACCCGAGGAGGAGTTCACGGTATGGCGGAACTCAGCAGGCGCAAGATGTTGATCTCGGGTGGCGCCCTTGGCGCGCTCGGTGCGCTGGGGGTCGCGTCCCCGGCCTGGGCATGGGCGGCGAGCGGGTCCGTCGCGGGTTCGGGGGCAGGGGCCGATCCGCGGTGGGTGTGGGACGAGGAGGCGGACCCGCTGGTGGCGTCGCTGCTCGATCGCGGCGCGGTGCCCGAGGTCAACCGCCTGCTGGCGGAGTGGACGCGCAACGACCAGCCGCCGCCCGCCGGGCTGCCCGCCGACCTTCGGTCCTTTATGGACAGAGCACGTCAGCTGCCTTCGTGGGCGGACCGTGGAAAGCTCGAAACCGCCGCCGAATTCACCAAATCCCGCGGGCTGTATCTCAACCTGCTCAACGGCGTCGGCGGCGGCATGCTGAGCACCGCCATCCCCAAGGAGGCGCGCGCGGTCTACTACTCCAAGGGTGGCGCGGACATGGAGGATCGCGTCGCCAAGACCAGCATCCTCGGATTCGCCGTCGGCGCCTTGAACGCGTACCGACCCGACGGCTCGTGTGTGGTCAACGCCGTGAAGACGCGGCTGGTGCACGCGGCGGTCCGGCATCTGCTGAAGCAGTCTCCGCACTGGACCGGCGACATCCCGATCAGCCAGAACGACATGCTCGTCACCTGGCACACCCTACCGACGTTCGCGATGCGCAGGATGCGCGAATGGAAGGTCCCGATCAGTACCGCCGAATCCACGGCTTATCTGCACGTGTGGCAGGTGACCGCGCACATGCTCGGCATCAGGGACGAGTACATCCCCGCCACCTGGGACGCGGCGAACGCCCAGTCGGCACAGGTCCTGCCGCCCGCCATGGGGCCGACCCGCGAGGGTGTCGAGCTGACCGACATCCTGCTCGGCCAGCTCGCCGAGCAGACCAGCCCCGGCAGCATCAGCAGGCCGCTGTGCAACGCGCTCGCCCGGTACCTGGTCGGCGACCAGGTGGCCGACTGGGACGCCATTCCCCGCGAGCCGATCTGGGGACCGGCGATCGCCGCCGCGTGGCCCGCGCTGGTGGCCTTCCGCGAAGGCCTCCTCCCGCTGCCGCTGGTGCCCGAGGCCGCCTGGGTCCTCGACGAAGCCGCGCGGCAGTACATCCTCTTCTACCTCACCAAGGGCAAGGGGACGAGGATCGAAATCCCCGAGACCAACCGGCCGGGCTGAGCGATGGGGGAGTCCATCGGGCGGCGAAGGTTCCTCGGCTACGTTCTCGCGGCGCCGATCCTCGTGACGGCGGCCGAGTTCGGGCCGAGACCCGCGGCCGGCGCCGAGCTGCCTTCGCCGGATCTGACGAAACTGGTCGACCTCAACGACATGCTGACCGCGGCGGCGTTGCCGACGTCGGGTCTGATCTCCGTCGAGGTCGAACCGGACGGCACGGTGTCGTTCGCGTTGCCCCGCGCCGAGGTCGGGCAGGGCATCACCACCTCCTCGGCCATGCTCATCGCCGAGGAGCTGACAGTGCCGCTGGACCGGGTGCGGGTCGCGCTGGCCGACGCCCGGCCGGAGCTGTTGTTCAACCAGCTCACCGGCGCGTCGAACACGACCGTCGCGACCTACACCCCGATCCGGGTCGCCGCCGCGATCGCCCGGCGCCGGTTGCTGGACGCCGCCGCGGCCGAACTCGGCTCGCCGGCGAGTGCCCTGACGTTGAAGGGCGGGGTCGTCTCCGATCGCTCCGGCCGCCGTGTCGAGATCGGTGCTCTCGCGGAGAAAGCGGCGAGCACGCGAACCCGCCAGGTGCCCGTGGAACTGACCGCACGCGAGAACTTCACCGTGATCGGCAAGCCGCACAACCGGATCGACGCGCTGGCCGCGGTGACCGGGCGCAAGGTGTTCGCGATGGACCTCGACGTCCCGGGTGCGAAACCGGCGATGGTGTGCCGTCCGCCGACGGTCAACGGGCGGGTCGGCTCGGTGGCCAATCTCGCCGAGGTCCGCGGCCTGCCGGGAGTCACCGACGTCTGCGTGATCTCCACCGGGGTCGCGGTGCGCGCCGAGACCTTCGGCCAGTGCGTCGACGCCGTGCGCGCGCTGCGCGTGTCGTGGAAACCCGGCACCGCGGAAGGGAAATCCGACGAAAGCGTGCTGAAGGAGCTGGCCGCCGCGGAGCTGCCGATCGGGCCGCCGCCACTGGTTCCCTGTGTCGAAGGCAAATTCACCTTTTCCTTTCGTGGCAACAGCGCGCTCGAACCCAACTGTGCCGTCGCCGACGTGCGGCCCGGCAGGGCCGAGATCTGGTCGGCGCTGAAGGCCCCGATCGTCGCCAAACAGGCCATCGCCGCGAAACTCGGGCTGCCGCCCGGCAGCGTTACCGTGCATGTCGTCGAGGGCGGAGGGTCCTTCGGGCGCAAGCTGTTCCACGACGCGGCAGCGGAGGCGGCCGAGGTCTCCCAGAAGATCGGCAAACCGGTCAAGCTCATGTGGCACCGGGCCGACGACTCCCGCCAGGGCCGGACCCACCCGATGGCCACCTCGCGCGTGCGCGCGTCGTATCTCGGTGGCACCGTGCTCGGTTACCAGCAGCGGCACACCAGCGTGTCCACCGATCTCGGCCACGGGCTCGGCGAGGTCATCACCGCCATGGCCGCGCGGCTCCCGGTGGGGGACATCGGGTTCTCCGAAACCTTCTTCCAGCTCAGCCAGTCGATGCCGTACGACTTCGGCTTCAGCACGCAGTTGCTCAGCGAGACCGGCAAGAGCTTCAACACCGGCAGCATGCGCAACGTCTACTCGCCCGACGTCGCCTGTGCCCGGGAACTCGTCGTCGACCAGCTCGCCGGGAAGGTCGGCAAGGACCCGTACCGATTCCGGGACGGCTTCCTTCGCGACGACCGCTCCCGGGCGGTGCTGCGCAAGGCCGCCGAGGACGGCGAGTGGGGACGGCGGATGCCCGAGGGGACCGCGCAGGGCATCGCGTTCCACGGCGAATACAAGGCCGTCAGCGCGGCGCTGGTGGAGATCGACTGCCGCCCCGAAACTGTTGGCAGGCCCATCCGCGACGGCGTGTCCGGGCCCCGCGTCACGAAGGTCGTCTTCGCCGTGGACGTCGGCCTCGTGGTCAACCCGCGCGGACTGGAGGCCCAGATGATGGGCTGCGTGATGGACGGCATCGCGCTGGCCCTGACGTCCAGCCTGCACCTGCGCGACGGATATTTCCTCGAAGCGAGCTGGGACAACTACTTCTACACGCGCCAGTGGAACACCCCGCCCGACCTCCGGATCGTCGTCATGCCGAGCACCTCGGACGAGCCGGGCGGGGCGGGAGAGCTGGGCGTCGCCGCCTCGATGGCCGCGGTCGCCTGCGCGTACGGCCGCGCGACCGGGACGATGCCGACGCGTTTCCCGATCAACCACGGCACGCTCTCCTTCGAGCCCAAACCGACCGTCCCGCCGATTCCACCGTCCCCTGTGGACGGTCTGCGGTACGCCCGCTGAAGAGGGGAGTTTCGGTGCCCGAACACACTTTCCGCGTCAACGGTGCGCAGGTCACCGTGAACGTCGCCGACGACGTGCGCCTGCTGTGGGTGCTGCGCGACATCCTCGGCGTCACCGGGCCGAAATACGGCTGCGGTATCAACGTCTGCAAGGCCTGCACCAGCCACCTCAACGGCAAGGCGGTGAACCCCTGCGCGATCCCCGTCAAGGATCTCCGGCCGTCCGACGAGGTCACGACCATCGAAGGGCTTCCGGCGACCGTGGGTCGCGAGCTGCACCCGATGCAGGAAGCGTGGCTGGAGCACGACGTGGCGCAGTGCGGTTACTGCCAGCCGGGTCAGATCATGGCCGCCGTCGCGCTGGTCCGGCGCGTCGCCGCCGAAGGCCGGGAGATCACCGACGCCGACCTCGACGGCCTCCGCAACGTCTGCCGCTGCGGTACCTATCCCCGCATCCGCGCCGCGATCAGAACCGGCGCCGAGAACATGTGAGGCGGCTTCAAAGCGTGCTGAAGGGAACTTTCCTCGCATGCCATGCGAGGAAAGCGCCCTTCAGCGCATCCTACGAGACGACAGTCCCCTTCAGCCCGGTGAGGCGGTGGTAGACCTCGGCGTAGCGGGAGCGGACGGCGGCGACGACCGTCGGGGGCACCGGCGGGCCGGGCGGGTGTTTGTCCCAGCCGGTCGAGACGGCCCAGTCGCGGACGAACTGCTTGTCGAGGCTGTGCTGTGCGCGGCCGGGCTGCCAGGAATCGGCGGACCAGAAGCGGGAGGAGTCCGGGGTGAGGAGTTCGTCGCCGAGGTACAGATCGCCGGAGGCGTCGTGGCCGAACTCCAGTTTCGTGTCGGCGAGGAGAATTCCTTGCCGTTCGGTGATTTCCGCGGCGGCGCGGTAGACGTCGAGGGTCAGTTCGCGCAGCCGGGCGGCGGTTTCGGCGCCGACGAGGCCGGCGACTTCGGCGAAGGTGATCGGGCGGTCGTGCTGACCGGCCGGGGCTTTCCAGGACGGAGTGAAGATCGGCTCGGGCAGCCGGGAACCGTCCGTCAGCCCGGCGGGGAGCGGGACTCCGGAAACCGCGCCGGTGGCGCGGTACTCGGCCAGGCCACCGCCGGTGAGGTAGCCGCGGGCCACGCATTCGACCGGGAGCATCGCCAGGCCGCGGCAGCGGACGGCGCGGCCGGCGAACTCGGGCGGCACGTCCACGGCCGGGAGGACGTGGTGCGGGACGACGTCGGCGAGGCGTCCGAACCACCACAGCGACAGCGCGGTGAGGATCTTTCCCTTGTCCGGTACGGGAGTGGGGAGAACGACGTCGAACATCGACAGCCGGTCGGTGGCCACGAGGACGGTGTCGCCGCGGTCGGTGTAGACGTCGCGGACCTTGCCGCGGTGCACGAGTTTCACCGGCCGGCCCCGAGTGCCGCGATGATTTCGTCCACCATGGACTGATCGGCCCGGTCCTGGGCGGGGAGCACGAGGGACCGTGCGAAGAAGTGACCGAGGTCGACGCCAAGGCTCAGCGCGTGGACCTCGGATCCGCGGGTTTCGGCCTCGTGGACGGCGCGGAGCAGGTCGGTCTCCAAGAAGCCATCGGGGTTCTGCGCGGCGGTTGCGCTGTCAGCGGGGCCTCCGTCGGAGAACACCACGACGAGGCCGCGGCGGGCGCCGAGGGCACGGGAGCGCTCGGCAGCCCAGCGCACCGCCTCGCCGCCGAGGCCTTCGCGGAAGAGGTCCGCTTTGAACAGCCCGGCGATGCCGAGGCGCGATCGCCGCCACGAGTCGTCGGCGTTCTTGAAGACGAGGTGCAGGCGATCGTTGAGCCGCCCGGGTTCGGCGGGGCGACCGGCCCTTGCCCAGTCCCGTCGCGCGCGGCCGCCGTTCCAGCCGTCGGTGGAGAAGCCCAGAACCTCGGTGGTGACACCGAGTTCGTCCAGCACGCGGGTCAGGGTGTCGACGAGTACCGAGGTCAGCGGGACGTGCTGTTTCATGGAACCCGAGCAGTCGAGCAGGAAGGTGACGGAGACGTCGGCCTTCCTGGTGACGGCCTCGGCCCGGAAGACCCGCGTCTCGCTGGGCGAGGTGATCAGGGTGGCGAGGCGGCGACCGTCGACGTGGCCACTTTCGAGGCCGTGTTCCCAGCCGTCGGCAGCCGGGATCGCGAGCGCGGCGGCGAGGTCGCGCAGCATCTTGGCGCGGTTCAGCCGGGCGTGGCGGACGAGATCGTCGAGCCGGTGCCGGAACTCCTTCTGCTGCGCGGGACGGACGAGGCCGGTCGCGTCGCGCTGCCGGTCGTGGGCGGTCGTGAAGATCCGGTATCCGTCCACTTCGGACAGATGGCGCGGGTCACCCGCGACCGGGACACCGGCGTCCTCGGGCCCGGAGCCGCGGAGGAGGTCGGCGAGCGCGCGTTGTCCGGCGGACAGCGCGCGGCGTGGTCGTCCGCTGGGGGCGCCCAGCAGGTCCGCGACGCCGACGGCGAACTCCGTTGCCAGGGGAGCGAAGCGTTCTTGCTCGCCGCGCACCTTGCCGAGCCGGGCGATCCGGGGACCGAACTCGGGCGCGAGGGCGGCCCGCATCGGCTCGATGACCTCCTCCACGAGGGCGGGCACCGGGAACCCGGTGAGATGCGACCAGGCCATGGCGGCCACGGTGTGCAGGAGCAGGCCCGAATTCGTCTGAGTGATCCCGTCGGCGTCGGCGGTGACCAGCCAGTGCTCGACCCGGTGCCGGACGTTCGCCGCCGCACCGGGAAACCACGGTGGCACAACGGATTCGACGCGGAACTGTTCGAGCTGGTCGAACACCAGGCCGCCGATGTCGCCGTCCGGCCGGTGTTCCCGGTGCGGTACGGGGTCGGTGTACCGCATCCGCAGTGCGAGCCCGTCGGCGGCGCCGCGCAGGCATCGCGGGTCGTCGTCCGCAGTGGCACGCAAGTGCGGCGCCAGCATCGTCAGCCTGCTCGCACCCCGATACGGCTCCCCGGCCCGGAACCGTACCTCGCGGTCCCTGCCGATCGCCCGGACCGTGGTGCCGCGCAGGAGGTCGAGCCGGTGCGCCGCGCGGGCGGCGGCGCGGTCGGCGAGGGCGTCGTGGATCATCGCTCAGGCGCTCGCGCGCAGTTCGCGCGATTCCGGGTCGCGGTCGAAACACCGCTGGAAGTACTCGTCGACGATCTCCCGTTCGAACTCCGCGCACTTGTTGGTGAACGTCATGCGCAGCGCGAGCGCGGGATCGCCGAGATAGCCGGTGTTCTCCGCCCAGGTCACGACGGTCCGGGTGGACATCAGCGTGGCGAGGTCGCCGGATTCGTGGCCCTGGCGGGTGAGCCGGGCGAGCGCGACCATGGCCGCCGCGGTCCGCTCGTCCACAGTGGACACCTGGCCGCGGACGATGCCGACCTCGGTCTCGGCGGGCAGGTAGTCGAGTTTGGCGACGACGTTCCAGCGGTCCAGCTGGGCGTGGTTGATCCGCTGCACGCCGTGGTAGAGCCCGTCGTGGTCGCCGAGGCCGCTGGTGTTGGCGGTGGCGAAGAGCCGGAAACCCGGGTGCGAGTGGAGGACCTCGTTGCGTTCGAGGAGGGTGAACCGGCCTTCCTTCTCGAGCAGCCGCTGGATGACGAACATGACGTCGGGGCGTCCGGCGTCGTATTCGTCCAGTACCAGCGCGACCGGGCGCCGGACCGCCCACGGCAGGATCCCTTCGCGGAATTCGGTGACCTGCTTGCCTTCCCGCAGGGTCACCGCGTCGCGGCCGACGAGTTCGAGCCGTCCGACGTGGCCGTCGAGGTTCACGCGCAGACAACCCCAGTTGAGCCGGGCGGCGATCTGCTCGACGTGCGTGGACTTGCCCGAGCCGTGCCGGCCGTGTACCAGCACCCGCCGGTTGTGCGCGAAGCCGAGCAGCAGGGCGAGGGTCACTTCGGGATCGAAGCGGTAGGCGTCGTCGCGCGCGGGGACGTGCTCGTCGGGCTCGGCGAACGCGGGGACCTTGAGGTCGACGTCGAGGCCGAACAGCTCCCGCGCGTCCACTGTGGCGTCCGGCATCCGGGTCGTCACGGCTGCTCCTCTCCCGACGCGGCGTCGGTGGTGGCGGCGGTGATCTCGTGACGGCTCATGGCTTCGGCGGCGGCGCGCAGCGCGGGCAGCGTCGTGGTGACGTCGTCGAGCGACAAACGCATGACCGGGGCCTGGACCGCGACGCCAAGAATCGGCTGCCCGCCGTCCTCGCGGGGCACCGTCACCGCTACGCAGACCAGCCCAGGGAGGAACTCCTCGTCGTCGACGGCGTAACCCTGTTCGGAGATCCGGTCGAGCTCGGCCTCCAGGGCGTCGGGCTCGGTGATCGTCTTGTCGGTGTAGCGCTTGAGCGGGGCGTGCCCGATGAGCTTGCGGCGCTGCTGCTTGGGCATCTGGGCGAGGAACAGCTTGCCGCTCGCCGAGCAGTGGACCGGGACCCGGGAGCCGGGCCGCAGGTAGAACCGCAGCGGCTCCGGCGTCTCCACGCGGTCGAGGTAGACCACCTCGCCGCGGGACAGTGCGGTGATGTTGCAGCTTTCGCCGAGTTCCTCGACCAGGTGCTGCAGGATCACATGCCGCCCGCCGTTGCGGGAGTCGTTGAGCAGCAGGTTCTCCGCGAGCCGGTGCAGTCGCGCGCCGGTGGTGTAGCTGCGGCCGTCGGCTTCTCGCAGCAGCAGGCCCGCCGACTCCAGCTGCTGGAGCATGCGGTGCAGGGTCGGCTTGGGCAGGCCGGTCTCCGCGACGAGCGCCGGCAGCGAGACCTGGTGGTCGCTGGCCGCGATGAGTTCGAGCAGGGCGAACAGCCGCAGCGCCGGGGTGTCGCCGGACAGCGGTCCGTCCGGCTCTTGGATCAGTTCCACACCGTCTCCCTCGTGTCTCGGAAAACAGTACACCGCGTCTCGGACTTGAAGACAACCCGTTGACTTGGGTGGGTCGCGCCGCCTACAGTCCGAGCAAATCCAAGTTTTCGGAATCTTTCGTTCCAGATTTTGCGACGACGACGTTCAGGGAGCAGGCAGTGAGCGAGCGAGCAACGGGGCCGCAGAAGATGACCCCCTCGGAGGCCTTCGTCGAGACGTTGGCGGCCAACGGCGTGACCGAGATCTTCGGCATCATGGGCTCGGCCTTCATGGACGCCATGGACATCTTCGCGCCGGCGGGCATCAAGCTGATCCCGGTCGTGCACGAGCAGGGCGCGGCGCACATGGCCGACGGCTACGCGCGCGCCAGCGGCCGGCACGGCGTGGTGATCGGCCAGAATGGCCCTGGCATCAGCAACTGCGTCACGGCGATCGCGGCCGCGTTCTGGGCGCACAGCCCGGTGGTCATGATCACGCCGGAGACCGGGACGATGGGGATCGGCCTCGGCGGCTTCCAGGAGGCCAACCAGCTGCCCATGTTCCAGGAGTTCACGAAGTACCAGGCACACGTGAACAACCCGAACCGGATGGCGGAGTTCACCGGCCGGGCCTTCGACCGCGCGATGTCGGAGATGGGGCCGACCCAGCTCAACATCCCGCGCGACCACTTCTACGGCGAGATCGAGGCCGAGATCCCGGTGCCGCAGCGGCTCGACCGCGGTCCCGGCGGCACCCGCAGCCTCGACGAGGCGGCCGATCTGCTCGCCGGGGCGGAGTTCCCGGTGATCGTCGCGGGCGGCGGCGTCGTCTTCTCCGGCGGTGTCGGGGAATGCCGCGAACTCGCCGAGCGGCTCGGCGCGCCGGTGGTGAACAGCTACCAGCACAACGACTCGTTCCCGGCGAGCCACCCGCAGTGGTGCGGCCCGCTCGGCTACCAGGGTTCGAAGGCCGCCATGCGGCTCATCTCCAAGGCGGACGTCGTCCTCGCGCTCGGCACCCGGCTCGGCCCGTTCGGCACGCTCCCGCAGCACGGCATGGACTACTGGCCCAAGAACGCGAAGATCATCCAGGTCGACGCCGACAACAAGATGCTGGGCCTGGTCAAGAAGATCGACGTCGGCATCTGCGGTGACGCCAGGGAATCCGCCGCGGCGCTCACCGAGCGGCTGCGCAAGCGGACGCTCGCCTGCGACGCGACCCGCGGCCAGCGTGCCGACGAGATCCGCGAGGAGAAGGAGACGTGGGAGCGGGAGCTCAGCGCCTGGATCCACGAGACCGACCCGTACAGCCTCGACATGATCGCCGAGCAGGAGAAGGAGGAGCACAACTGGCTGCACCCCCGCCAGGTCCTCCGCGAGCTCGAAAAGGCGATGCCCGAGCACGTGATGGTGTCCACCGACATCGGCAACATCAACTCCGTCGCGCACAGCTACCTGCGGTTCGAGGAGCCGCGCAGCTTCTTCGCGCCGATGAGCTTCGGCAACTGCGGGTACGCGCTGCCGACCATCATCGGCGCCAAGGCCGCGTGCCCCGACCGGCCCGCGATCGCCTACGCCGGTGACGGCGCGTGGGGGATGAGCATGGTCGAGATCATGACCGCGGTGCGGCACGACATCCCGGTCACCGCCGTGGTGTTCCACAACCGGCAGTGGGGTGCGGAGAAGAAGAACCAGGTCGACTTCTACAACCGCCGGTTCGTCGCGGGCGAGCTGGAGAGCGAGAGCTTCGCCGGGATCGCGCAGGCGATGGGGGCCGAGGGCATCGTGGTCGACTCGCTCGACGAGGTCGGTCCGGCGCTGCGCAAGGCCGTCGACGCGCAGATGAACGAGGGCCGTACCACGGTCATCGAGGTCATGTGCTCGCGTGAGCTGGGCGACCCGTTCCGCCGCGACGCGCTGCGCAAGCCGGTGCGGCTGCTGGACAAGTACCGCGACTACGTCTGATCCGCCCCACCCCGGCAGGTTCCGGCGGGCGCGGGACCGCGTCGGAACCCTGCCGCCGACTCCCGAAAGCGGTAGCCCGTGACCTTCCCCCTGCACGATCGATGGCGCGAGGTGCTGGCCGACATCCGGCCCGCGGTCGCGCTGGCCGACGGCGACGACCCGCGCGTCGTCCAGGCGGCGGCGCTGCTGCACGACGAAGACGGCGTAGCGCCGCGGCTCGTCGGCGATCCGGCCTCGATCCGCCGGGCCTGCCGCGAGGCGGGCGTCCGGCTGTCCGGCGAGTCCATTGTGGACACGCGGGATCTCGCCGCGGACGCGGCGATCCACGGCCTGATCACGACCCGCCTCGCGAAGAAGCCCGACCGGATCCCGGACGCGCTGGGCGATCCTGTCAGCACCGCTGTCGCGGGCGTCGCCACCGGAACGTTCGACGCGTGTGTCGCGGGCGCGAACCGGCCGACCGCCGACGTGCTGCGGGCGTGCCTGCGGTATGTCGGGCTCGTCCCGGACAGCACGACGTTGAGCAGCTGCTTCCTGCTCGTCCTGCCGGACGAGCGATGCCTGACCTTCGCCGACTGCGCCGTGGTTCCCGACCCGTCGGCCGAGGAACTGGTCGAGATCGCGCTGGCCTCCGCCCGCACCCACCAGGCGTTGACGGGCGAGGAGCCGGTGATCGCGATGCTGTCGTTCTCCACGCTGGGCAGCGCCACGCACGAACGCGTCGAGCGGGTCCGCCGCGCCACCGAGCTGCTGCGCAAGCGCGACTCGGGGTACCAGGTGGACGGCGAGCTGCAGTTCGACACCGCGGTCGAGTCGAGTGTCGGACTGCGCAAGGCCCCCGGCTCCCAGGTCGCGGGCAGGGCCAACGTCCTCGTCTTCCCGAATCTCGACGCGGGCAACATCGGGTACAAGATCGCCGAACGGCTCGGCAGGGCCCGCGCGTTCGGCCCGATCCTGCAAGGGCTCGCCGCGCCGGTCAACGATCTGTCCCGCGGCTGCGGCGTCGGGGACGTCCGGGCGACCGCCCTGCTCACCGCTGTCCAGGCGGTACGGAGCAGGACCGCGGTGAGTGACGGCGCCTAGATGGACCTCGTCCTCGCCGCCCTGGCGGTGGCCGCGTCCTCGCTCATCGGCGGCGCGACCGGCTTCGCGACCTCGCTACTGTCCACGCCGGGGTTGCTGCTGCTCGGCTACGACGTGCCCTTCGTGGTGACGGTCAACCTCGCGGCGACGCTGGTTTCCCGGATCCTCGTCGTGTGCCGGTCGTGGCGGGCGATCGAACCGAAACGCATCGCCCTGCTCGTCGCGGGCAGCGCCCCGGGCGCCGTGCTGGGCGCGGTGACCGTCGGCGCGGTCCCGGTCCATGTGCTGCGGATCTTCGCCGGTGTCGTCGTGGCGCTGCTGGGCCTTCTCCTGCTGCTGCCGTCCACCGGCGAGGGCAACGCAGGGCCGGGCCGCGCCGGGCACGTGGCCACCGGGCTGGCCAGCGGCTATCTCGCCACCTCGGTGTCGCTGAACGGCCCGCCGGTCGCGGCGCTGCTCAGCGCGGCGAACCTGCCGGTGCGGGCGTTCATCGCGAACCTGGCCTGCTACTTCATCTCGACGAACCTGATCTCCCTCGGCGCGCTGGCCGTGACCGGCGGGATCCCGCGGCACGGGCTGCTTCCCGTGCTCCCGGTCCTGCTCGGGGCGGCGATCGTGGGCAACCAGCTCGGCACGGCGGTGTCGGCGCGGGTGCCGCGGAAGGCGTTCAAGTACGTCGTCGCGGGGCTGGTCGTCGTCTCCGGGGTGGTGACGGCGGTTTCCTGACCGGCTGCGTTAGCCTTGCCGGGTCAGCGGATCGCCAGGACGACGGAAGCCCGTGAACCACACAGGAGCCCAGCCACCAGCCGGAACCCAGGCCATCCGACGTGCGCTCGGGGTGCTGCGGCTGCTCATGGACGAGGGCGGGGAGCTGTCCCTGTCCGCCATCGCCCGGCGTCTCGACCTCACGCCGGGCACCACGCACCGCGTCGTCGGGGCGTTGAGCGTCGACGGCCTGGTGGCCCACAACCCGCACACCGACTGCTACCACCTGGGCGCCGGGGCGATCCTGCTCGGCCAGGCCGCGCAGCGGGTCCACGGCCTGGAGCGGGCGTTGCCGGTGATCCGGCAGGTCAACGAGGAGACCGAGGAATCGGTCAACATCGCGATCCGCGACGGCCGCGAGTCCGTGGTGCTGCTGCGGGCCCAGTCCACCCTGCCACTGCGGTTCGAACAGCACCCCGGGGCCCGTTTTCCCTTGTACGCCACCGCTTCCGGCAAGGCGATCCTCGCGCACTCGCTCGACGTCGAGGCGTACCTGGCGAGCCTGCCGGAGCAGTTGCCCGCGCTGACCACGCACACGCTGGCGAGCCGCGAGGAACTGGCGCTCGAGCTGACCGAGACCCGCGACCGCGGTTACAGCATCGACGACGAGGAGAACGTCGCCGGAGTGCGCTGCGTGGGCGCCGGGGTCCTGGACGACCAGGGCCTGGCGAAGGCCGCGGTGGTCATCCAGGTGCCCACGGTCCGGCTGCCCGACGAGCGCATCCCCGAGCTGGGCGCGCGGGCCATCGAGGCCGCGCGGGAGGTCGCGCAGTTCCTGCCGCCGGACAGGTTCACTCAGCGCTGACGCCGAGTGCCCGCGCGGTCAGCGAGGCGAGGTGCGTGGGTTCGTGCTCGGAAAGCTGGCGGATCTGCGTCCGGCAGCTGAAGCCGTCGGCGTGCACCACTGTTCCCGGAGCCGCTTCACGCAACGCGGGCAGGAGCTGGTGTTCGGCCACCTGAACCGAGACGTCGTAGTGCCCACGCTCGAACCCGAAGTTGCCCGCCAGGCCGCAACAGCCTTCGCGCAACACCCGCACATCGCCGGTCACGCGGCCGAGCAGCCGGGCGTCGGCGTCATAGCCCAGATCCGCGTGCTGGTGGCAGTGCACCTGGGTGAGGACGCGCTCCTCGACCGCCTTGATCTCCGGGAGTTCGGCCTCGCCCACGTGCTCGGCGAAGGTGCGGACGGCTTTGCCGAGCAGTTCCACTCTCGGGTCGCCGGGCAGCAGTTCGGCGGCGTCCTTGCGCAACATGGCCGTGCAGCTCGGTTCCAGCCCGATCACCGGCACTCCGCGTTCCAGCCACGGCTGGAGGACGTCGAGGGAACGACGCAGCACGCCGCGCGCCGTGTCGAGCTGTCCGGTGCTGTGCCAGGTCAGTCCACAACAGACGGTGCGGGCGGGGAGGTGTACCTCGTGACCGAGGGCTTCCAGCACGGCGACGGCGTCGCGGCCGACCGCCGGGTCGAAGAAGTTGGTGAAGGTGTCCGGCCACAGCACGACCGGTGTCCGCTCATCCGTCCACTGTGGAGGCTTACGGCGGGCGAACCACTTCCGGAACGTCGGTGCGGCCAGCGCGGGTAGTTCGCGCTCGGCGGCGATCCCGCCGAACCGGTTGAGCACCCGGCGCAGCGGGCTCGCCGCGACGGCGTTGATCACCTTGGCCATCGGTGCGCCCAGTCGCAGCCAGCGCGGTAACGCGCCCATGGTGTGGTGCGCCATCGGGCGTTTGCGGTGTTCGTAGTGCCTGCTCAGGAACTCCGAGCGGTAGGAGGCCATGTCGACGCCCACCGGGCAGTCGGATTTGCAGGCCTTGCAGCCCAGGCAGAGGTCGAGCGCGTCACGGACCTCGGTGGACTGCCAGCCGTCGGTGATGACGTCGCCGGCGAGCATTTCGAACAGCAGCCGTGCGCGGCCGCGGGTGGAGTGTTCCTCTTCGCCGGTCGCGCGGTAGCTGGGGCACATCACGCCGCCGGAGGCGGACACGCATTTCCCGACGCCGACACAGCGGCGTGACGCCGCGCCGAGGTCCCCGCCGTCCGCGTGCAGCGCGAGCCGGGCGCGGGTGGGCAGGACCGGCGGGGCGATGACGGTGCGCAGGTCGGCGTCGAGCGGGGCGGGATCGACGACCCGGTGCGGGTTCATCCCGTTCCCGGGATCGAAGGCGGCCTTGAACTCCGCGAAGGCGTCCATCAGCCGCGGCGGGAACATGAGGGGGAGCAGCTCCGCACGGGCCTGCCCGTCGCCGTGCTCGCCGGACAGCGAACCACCGTGGGCGACGACCAACTCGGCGGCGTCGGTGAGGAAGTCGCGGTAGGCCTGTTTCGCTTCCGGTGCGGCGAGCGGGAAGTCGATGCGCACGTGCAGGCAGCCGTCGCCGAAATGGCCGTACACCAGGCCTTTGCGACCGTGCTTGGACATCAGCAGTTCGAACTCGCGCAGGTACTGCCCGAGATTTTCCGGTGGCACCGCGGCGTCCTCCCAGCCGGACCACGCCTCGGAGCCGTCCGCGAGCCGGGTGGCCAGGCCCGCGCCCTCCTCCCGGATCCGCCAGAGTTTCCGTTGCGCCACCGGGTCTTCCACCACCAGCAGGCTGGCGCCGACCAGGTCCGCGCGCTCGGCCACCCGCCGCGCGTTTTCCCGGGCCCCGGCCGCCGACGCGCCGCCGGTTTCGAGATACAGCCACGCGTTCCCTGGCGGGAGTTCGCTGCGATCGCCGGGTTTCCGCGCGTCGAGTGCCTGGACGAGCCCGGTTTCGATGCCCTCCATGGTCAACACGGGCAGGTCGAGCAGCGCGGGGACGGCGTCGGCGGCCTCGACGCTGCTGCCGAACCCGAACACCACGAGCGCCCGCGACGACGGCGCCTCCGCGAGATCGACCGTCGCGCTCAGGATCGTCGCGCAGGTCCCCTCGGTACCGACGAGTGCCTTGGCGACGTCGAAACCGTTCTCCGGCAACAGGTATTCGAGGTTGTAGCCGGACACGCGCCGCGGCAGTTTCGGGAACCCGAGACGAATGTCGGAGAGGTATTCGTCGCGCACCGCGCGTAGTGACCGGTAGAGCTGCCCCACGGAATCCTTACGTGCGCATAACGATTCCAGCTCCTCAGGCGAGGTCCGGCCGACTTCCAGCCGGGTGCCGTCGCGCAGCGCGATCTCCAGTGACCGGACATTGTCGACGGTCTTGCCCCACGCGACCGAATGCGAGCCGCACGCGTTGTTGCCGATCATGCCGCCGATCGTGCAGCGGCTGTGTGTCGAAGGATCGGGCCCGAAGGTGAGCCCGTGCGCGGCGGCCTGCTCGCGCAGCCGGTCGAGCACTAGGCCGGGCTCGACGCGCGCGGTGCGTGCCTCGGTGTCGATCGCCAGAACGCGGTCGAGATGGCGCGTGAAGTCGAGGATCACCGCCTCATTGGTGGCCTGGCCGCCGATGCTCGTCGCCGCGCCGCGCGGGAGGACCGGCGCGTCGTGCTCCGCGCACACCCGCAGGACGGCCACCACCTCGTCGGCCGACCGGGGACGCACGACCAGCAGCGGGACGTGCCGGTAGTTCGACGCGTCGGTGGAGTGCGTCGCGAGTGTCGCCGGGTCGCCGGCCACCTCGCAGGACACCGCGGCTCGCAGCGCTTCCTCCAGCGTGGCTCGCGAAAGTGCAGGTGACGACATGACATCTCCAGGGAACTCGGGGGTTCACAACGACTGGACGCGGAGCTATGGTGTGCTCGCCACATAGTGGATATACCTTCCACATTTTGTCAATGTCGACGTGAGGAGTGGTCACCCGTGCCCGAACTGCACCGCAACGAGAGTGTGTTCACCTGGGCCGCACCGCCGCTGAAGTTCGGAGCCGGTGCCCTCGACGAACTCGGCGCCGAGGTCGCGGCCCGGCAGGCGAAGTCGTGCCTGATCCTCACCGACCCCGGGGTCCGGGGGACCGGCATCCCGGACCGCGCGCTCGACTCGATCCGCGCCGCGGGCGTGAAGAGCGAGATCTTCGACGGCGTGGGCGTCGAGCCCACCGACGCGAGCATCGACGACGCCGTAGCCTTTGCGCGGCAACAGGATTGGGACTGCTTCGTCGCGATCGGCGGCGGCTCGGCGATCGACACAGCCAAGGCCGTCAACCTGCTCACCACCCACCCCGGCGAACTATTGGACTTCGTCACGCCGCCGATCGGCGCGGGCAAGGCGCCGTGGCTGCCGCTCAAACCGCTGATCGCGGTGCCGACGACCGCGGGCACCGGCTCGGAGTCCACCACCATCTGCGTGGTCGACCTGCTCGGCCTGCACCTCAAGGCCGGGGTGAGCCATCCGTCGCTGCGCCCGTCGCTGGCCGTCGTCGACCCCCGGACCACCGTCTCCCTGCCGTCCGAGGTGACCGCGGCGAGCGGGATGGACGTGCTTTCGCACGCGCTGGAGAGCTACACCAGCGTGGCCTTCGACGCGAAGCCCGCGCCGGAGGACCCGATGCGCCGCCCCGCGTTCTGCGGGTCGAACCCGATCAGCGACGTCTGGTGCGAGATGGCGCTTTCCCTGGTGGGCAAGCATCTTCGTGGCGCCGTCCTCAATGGACGCGACCTGACCGCGCGGACGCAGATGGCCTTGGCGTCCACCTACGCCGGCACCGGATTCGGCAACGCCGGTACGCACCTGCCGCACGCCAACGCGTATCCGATCGCCGGTGCCGTCAAGGATTACCGTGCCGAGGGCTACCCCGAGATGCCGATGGTGCCGCACGGCCAAGCGGTGTCGGCCACCGCGGCCGCCGTGTTCCGCTGGACCTACCCGTCGGCCCCCGAACGTCACCTGCGCGCGGCCCGTCTCCTGTCCGGCGGGCAGACCTTCACCGCGACCGACGGGGCCGAGGCCCTGCCGCACGTGCTCGGCGAGCTGATGGCCGACATCGGGATGCCGAAGGGGCTGCACGCCTTCGGCTACGGTGAATCCGACATCGACACGCTCGTGGACGGCACCCTCAAGCAGACCCGCCAGCTCGCCGTCGTGCCCCGCCCGGTCACCCGGCCCGCTCTCGTAGACATCTTCCGCCGCTCCCTCTAGAGAGTGCTGCAGAGCGGCTTGCGTAGCGGTGCGGGTAGCGGAACCTCAGACGCCCTCTCGCTCCGGGATCGCCTCCTCATGAATGCCAATTCACCACGTCGACGCTGTCCTCGCGAGAGGGCGTCTGAGAACCCGCAGCGGTGCGAGCTGCTGGCCCACAGCAAGCGGCTTCGCCGCTTAGGAAACAGAATCTAGAAGGAAACGGAGTTATCAATGGAGACAACTCCTTCCCGGCCTGGCGAGGAAACCAGGGGCAGTTCCGACGTACGCCTCGTCGTGGCGTCCAGTGTCTTCGGCACGACCGTCGAGTGGTACGACTTCTTCCTCTACGGCACGGCCGCGGGCATCGTGTTCAACAAGCTCTACTTCCCCGGCAGCGATCCGCTCGTCGCCACCGTCCTGTCGTTCGCGACCTTCGCGCTGGGTTTCCTCGCCCGGCCTGTCGGTGGATTCCTTTTCGGACACCTCGGCGACCGTGTCGGCCGCAAGAAGACACTCGTGGCGACGATGCTCATCATGGGCGTCGCGACCTGCCTGATCGGCCTGCTGCCCGACTACGCGATGATCGGCCCGGCCGCGCCGATCCTGCTCATCGTGCTCCGGCTGGCGCAGGGCGTCGCCGTCGGCGGGGAATGGGGTGGTGCGGTGCTCATGGCGACCGAGTACGCGCCTGCCGGGAAACGGGGCCTCTACGGGAGTTTCCCGCAGATCGGGCTCGCGATCGGGCTCACCCTCGGCACCGGCGTGCTCGCGGCGCTCAACGCCGTCACGACGGAGGCGGCGTTCCTCGCCTGGGGCTGGCGCATCGGGTTCCTGCTCTCGGCGGTGCTCGTGGTCGTCGGTCTGCTCATCCGCGTGAAGATCGTGGAGACGCCCGCCTTCCGCAAAATGGCCGAGCAGGAGGGCGAATCGACCGTCCCGGCGCTCGAACTGGTCCGCGACCGGGTTTCCCGGCGGCATCTGCTGCTCGGCATGGGCAGCAGGCTGACCGAGGGTGTGGCCTTCAATGCCTGGGCCGTGTTCGTGATCTCGTACGGCAGCGGGACCCTGCACCTGAACCGGCAGCCGTTGCTGCAGGCGGTGATGATCGCCGCGGCCGTGATGGTCGTGTTCATCCCGATCTTCGGCCGGGTGTCCGACCGGGTCGGCCGCCGCCGCGCCTTCGCCGTCGGCGCCGTGACGACATTGGTGCTGGCGATACCCGCGCTGGCCGCGCTGCACGCGGGCAACACGGTCCTGATCACCGTGTCGCTCGTCGCCGTCTTGGGCATCAGCTACCCGCTGATGTACGGGCCGCAAGCGGCCTTCTACGCCGAACTGTTCCCGGTGTCCCGCCGCTGCACCGGGATCTCGGTCGTCTACCAGCTCTCCGGCGTGGTGGCCTCCGGGCTCACCCCGCTGATCCTGGCTTACCTGGCCGGCCGCACCGGCACGAACGGCGTGCTCGTCTACCTCGCGGTGACCACCGCGATCAGCCTCGTGTGCACACTGGCCATCCGCGACCGCGACATGTTCGCCGACGACGTCCGCGCCCCGGTGCCCGCGGCCGTCGTCAGCCCCGGAAACCCCTGACCGGGGCTGCAGGGGTGGTGGGTGCTTCTCGCACCCACCACCCTTTTTTGCGCTCTGGCAACGAAACCTTCCCGTTGTTGCCGCGGAGTTCGCCCGCGCTCCGCGGTTCTCGCGTGCCCGCCGGGCAGGGAACCACCCGGATCGCAGACGGCCGACCCTCCCGTCGCGAACGGAGCGTTCGCGACGTTCAACGTCTCATACGCGTCGTTCAGGACACCCGCCCTGTAGCACGCTGGGCGCCACCCCCTGCCCGCGAACGCCCCCCACTCCACAAAGGACAAACCACTCACCAGTGCGCGGGGGCCGACGCCGTCAAGGCCACCTTACGGGCGTCCGACGCCCGTAAGG
>NZ_JBHYIK010000046.1:0-8567 GCF_042739735.1 Amycolatopsis sp. NPDC059027
GCCCTTGTCACACCCCAGACCAGCGCACCCCAGGCGTCCTACAACACCTCCGGCAACACACACGGCCCCAGAACCCTGAGCGAGAAAACCACATTGGGGCGCATGAGCCGTGCGCGAACCTGTGGGAAACTCACGGCATGAGCGAGGATCCGGAGGAAATCGACCCCGAGCTGCTCCAGCTGTGGGCCAAGGTGTTCGGCTTCGCCCGCGCCGGGCGGACGGCCGAGCTGGCGGCCTATGTGGACGCGGGGATCTCCGCGAATCTCACCAACGACCGCGGCGACACGCTCGTGATGCTCGCCGCCTACCACGGCCACGCCGAGACCGTCACGGTGCTGCTCGAACGCGGCGCGGATCCCAACCGGGTCAACGATCGTGGCCAGAGCCCGCTCGCCGGAGCCGTGTTCAAGAACGAGCCCGACGTGGTGCGCGCGCTGCTCAAGGGCGGCGCGGATCCGGCGGCGGGGCAGCCGTCGGCGATCGACGCGGCCCGGATGTTCGGGAACGAGGGCCTGCTCGAAGCCGGAGAGTGAGGGAAAGCACGCTCGGCTAGCGCGAACGGGGCAGGTCAATAGACTCTCCGCGCATGGACGACCCGCACTATCTCTCCGGCCTCCAGCTCACCGGCCGCCGCGTCGTGGTCATCGGCGGCGGCACGGTCGCGCAGCGCCGGCTGCCCCGGCTGATCCGCGCCGGGGCCCGCGTCGAGCTGATTTCCCCGCACACCACCCCTTCGGTGAGCGCGATGGCCGACGCCGGCGAGATCGTGTGGCACGAGCGGCGCTACACCGAGGGCGACCTCGCCGGCGCCTGGTACGCGCTGGCGTGCACCAACGACCCCGAAACCAACGCCGCGGTGTGCGCGGAAGCCGAGCGTGCGCGAGTATTCTGCGTCCGCGCCGACGACGGCGACCTCGGCAGCGCCGTCACCCCGGCTTCCGGGCGGCACGGTGGGCTGCTGGTCGGCGTGCTGTCCGGTGGTGAGCCCCTGCGCTCGGCGGCGGTGCGCGACAGCATCCTCGACGCGCTGCACGCGGGCACGGTCGAGGACGGCCGCGGCCCCCAGCCGGACGACACGCTGCCCGGCGTCGCGCTCGTCGGCGGCGGGCCCGGCGATCCGGACCTCATCACCGTGCGCGGGCGGCGGCTGCTGTCCCGCGCGGACGTCGTGGTCGTCGACCGGCTCGGCCCCCGGGAACTGCTCGACGAACTCGCCCCCGAGGTGGAGATCGTCGACGCCGCGAAGATCCCGTACGGCCGCGCCGCGAGCCAGGACGTGATCAACAGCACGCTGATCGACCGGGCCAAGGCGGGCAAGTTCGTCGTGCGGCTCAAGGGCGGCGACCCGTACGTCTTCGGCCGCGGCTTCGAGGAGGTGCTCGCCTGCGCGGAGGCCGGGGTGCCGGTGACGATGGTCCCCGGGATCACCAGCGCGTTCGCGGTGCCCGCGGTGGCCGATGTGCCGGTGACGCACCGTGGTGTGGCACACGAGGTCGTGGTGGTGTCGGGGCACGTCGCCCCCGGGCACGACACGTCGCTGGTCGACTGGTCGCTGCTGGCGCGGATGCGCGGCACGATCGTGCTCATGATGGGTGTGGAGCGGCTTCCCTTGTTCGCCAAGGCTTTGCTCGAAGGCGGCCGTCCCGCCGAGACGCCGGTCGCGATCGTCGAGGACGGCACCATGCGCACCCAGCGGGTCCTGCGGTCCACTTTGGACACAGTGGTGGCGGACGCCGCGGCGGCGGGCGTCCGGCCGCCCGCGGTGATCGTGATCGGGCCGGTCGCCGGACTGCCCCAGCCGGGTCAGTCCTCGTAGCAGCGCGCGGCGAACTCGCGGATCGCCGTGGTCAGCCGGGTCGGGTCGAAGCGCAGTTCGACGGGACTGCGCGCCTGCACGAACTCGGCTTCGGGCATGTCCGCCGCGAGCGTGTCGGCGTCGCCGAACGGGTGAATCGGGTCGCGTTCGTGCCCGATCACCAGCGCGGTGGCGGTGATCCGCCGCCGCACCGACTTCGGCGGCGCGATGCGCCCGAACAGCACGCCGTGCAGCAGCGCGGCCATCGGTCCCGGCCGCTGCGACAACGTGTCGGTGACGACGTCGACCCACTGGTTGCCGTGCGGCACCAGCCCGGCCGCGAGCGCCACCCCGCGCACGGTCACCGGCAGGAACCGCGCGGCCAGCAGGAGCGGGGCGAACGTGACCAGCCCGGCCACGATCGCGTTGTCCAGCACGGGCATTTCGACGATCAGGCCGCGGACCCGCTCGGGCGCGGCGACGGCCACCTCGAGCGCCACGTTCGCGCCGAGGGACGTCCCGCCGATCACCGCCCGCTCCACGTCGAGATGGTCCAGCAGCGCGACGGTCTGCTCGGCGAAGGCCGTCATCGAGTACCGCCACGACTCGGTCGGCCGGTCGGAATCGCCGTGGCCCAGCAGGTCGAGGGTGACCACCCGGAAGCCGTCGCGGGCCAGCCGCCGGGCCAGCGGGGCGTGCATGCGGCGCGTCAGCATGATGCCGTGGGTGAGCACCACGACGCGGTCGCCGGCGCCGAACTCGGTGTACCAGAGCCGGTGGCCGTCGTGCTGGAACGACCCGGACAGCTCGATCGGCCGCGACGAGCGCCGCGCGGGGGCGGCCTCCGGCGGGGACGCGAGGTCGTCGATCGCGGTTGCGCTCATGCGATCGCCTCGCTTCGCGAGACAGTGTTGAATCCCTCTTGGCGCATGATGTCCATGATTCGCTCGCAAGCAGCGCTCATGGCCACCGTCCTTCCGCTCGTAGGGAGATACGTCTACCCAGGAAAGCATCCCGGGCGCGAATTGGCACTCTGTCAATCCGGGTTGGCGGGGTCCGGAGGGCATGAGCGAAGATGACCCCATGACCGCTACCGCTGACAGCCTGCCCGACCTCGTCGCGCTGAAGGTCGAGATCGACGGCCACGTCGCAGAGGTGACCCTGCTCGGCCCGTCCAAGGGCAACGCGATGGGCCCCGACTTCTGGCGCGAGCTGCCCCTGGTCTTCCGCGCGCTCGACGCCGACCCCCGGGTCAGGGCGATCGTGCTCACCGGGAGCGGGTCGCACTTCTCCTACGGCCTCGACCTGCCCGCGATGATGCCCGGCTGGGCCCCGATGCTGCAGGGCGACGCGCTCGCCGGGCCGCGCACCGCCTTCCTCGACGAGGTCCGGCAGCTGCAGGGCGCGGTGAGCTCGGTCGCCGAATGCCGCAAACCGGTCGTCGCCGCCGTGTCGGGCTGGTGCATCGGTGGCGGGGTCGACGTCATCGCCGCCGCCGACGTCCGGCTGGCCAGTGCCGACGCGAAGTTCAGCGTCCGCGAGGTCAAGGTCGCGATCGTCGCCGACCTCGGCAGCCTCCAGCGGCTGGCCTCGATCATCGGCGAGGGGCACCTGCGGGAGCTGGCGCTGACCGGCAAGGACATCGACGCGGCGCGCGCGGAGAAGATCGGCCTCGTCAACGACGTCCATCCCGACCAGGACACCGTGCTCGCCGAGGCACGCAAGCTCGCCGGTGAGATCGCCGTGAACCCGCCGCTGGTCGTCCAGGGCGTCAAGGACGTGCTCAGCGCCAACACCGAACGTCAGGTGGCCGACGGGCTGCGGTACGTCTCGGCGTGGAACGCGGCGTTCCTGCCCAGCAAGGACCTCGCCGAGGCCGTGCAGGCCTTCCTCGCCCGCCGGCCGCCGGAGTTCACCGGCGAATAGCCGGAGTCCACAGTGGACGGCCAGGTCAGCCCGCCGTGGTGGCGCTGACCTGGCGGTCGTCCTCGGTCGAGCAGGTCGTGACCGGATCGCCGGGCCCGCTGCCGCAGGTCCACTCGCCGAGCGCGAGCGGGCCCGCGCCGGTCGCGGACCGCGCCGCTTCCGGCGGCAGCTTGGCGAAGTAGCCGGCGAACAGCTTGACGGCCTGTGCGCAGTCGACCTTCCCGTGCGCGACCACTTTCGCCGTCTTTCCGCCGGGCCCCCGGACATCGCCGCAGGCGGCCCCGGCGGGCGTCGGCTCCGCCGCGGCGGCCTGCCGGGCCGGGGCGGGTGAGGGAGCCGCAGGAGGTGCCGCCGAACCGCATCCGGTGAGCACGGCGGCCAGGGGCAGAGTGGCCAGGAACAGCGTGGGGGGAAGTGCGCGCATGGGCCCTTCTCGTGCGTTCTTCGGTTATTCGGACGGGACGACGGAGGCGAACACGGTCTGCTCGCCCTTGCTGCAGGTGGTGCCACCCTGCGCGGCGGGCGCGCCGGACACGCACAGCCAGCCGTCGACGGTGTCGTTCACCGCGTCGTTGGAGCCGGAACCCTGGCGGCCGACGATCTTCCGGTGGAACTCGGTGACCAGCTTCGTCGCCTCGGCGCAGGGGATCCCTGACGTCCCTGTGCTGTCGACGACGTCGAGGGTCAGCCCGCTGGCCGCCGTGACGGTGCCGCAGGAGCCCGCCGCGGGCGCCGCGGCCGGGGTCGCCGTGCCCGGTTTCGCCGCGGGGGGCGGCGGTGGCGCGGTCGTGCCGGTGTCCGGCAGCGGCGGTGGCGCGTGGGTGGAGGCTGACGTCGGCGCGCTCGGCGGAGCGCTGGGCGCGGACGGAGCGGGTGGCGGCGCCGGATCGCCCGAGCAGGCGGCGAGCGCGGGAACGGCCAGGCAGGCCGCCAGCAGCGTCCGCCACGCTCGCGGGGAGGTCGGATGAGGCACCGCGCTCCTTTCGTCCGGCGGTCGGGCTCATTCTGGACCACCGAAGGGCGCCGGGCCGGGATTGACGCTCCGGCAAGTTCGCCGGAGGTTAGCGGCGCACGTCCGCGCGGGTTCACCGGCCCCGCCTTTCGACTGTCCATTATGGACAATTAACATCCCGTTCACGCAGCGACACAAGGGACTGTCATCGCGCATCGATCGGTGGAATTCCCGGTGCGACGGTTAACATCCGCCGCTTCGCTGCCGAAGATCTACCAGAGCGTTCCGGCGCTTTCCCGTCCCCGTGCACTCCCGTCCCCGAATCGTGAGACCGATGACCAGCGAAGCAGCATCCGGCCCGGCCGGTGCATCAGAAAGCCCTTCCGGCGACCCCCTGCCGACCATTCCCTCGAGCGTCGTGTGGTGCGGCGGACGCCCCTACGTCCTCGAGATCCGGCCCGGCAGGGCCCGCTGGATGGGTACCGACGAACGCGGCAGGCCGGAGGCGCTCAGCAGCGCCGAACTCGAGCGGCGGGGCTGGAGCCCGCGCCGCGCGTGCTGACTCGATTCACCGCTCGCCACCACCCTCGACGGCGGGGCTTCGCCTCGCTGATTAGATTCACTGCGTGAGTACCGCCCCGGATCAGAGCGCGGAGCCGTCGCTGCTGCGACAGGCGCTGAACGTCCCGAACCTGCTGTCGCTGCTGCGGCTGGCCGGTGTCCCCGTCTTCCTGTGGCTGCTGCTGGGTCCGAAGGAGGACGGCTGGGCGCTCGCGGTGCTCGTGTTCAGCGCGCTCACCGACTGGCTCGACGGCAAGCTGGCCCGCTGGCTCAACCAGATGTCCCGGCTGGGTCAGCTGCTCGACCCGGCGGCCGACCGGCTCTACATCCTGGCGACGCTCGTCGCGTTCCTGCTGCGCGAGATCATCCCGTGGTGGGTGGTCGTGCCGCTCGTGCTGCGCGAGGCCGTCCTCGGCGTCTGCGTGCTGCTGCTGCGCCGTCGCGGGTTCGCGCCGCCGGAGGTCACCTACATCGGCAAGGGCGCGACGTTCGTGCTGATGTACGCCTTCCCGTTCCTGCTGCTCACCCAGGGCGGTTCGGACATCGCCGCGATCGCTCGGCCGATCGGGTACGCCTTCACCGTCTGGGGTGGCGTCCTCTATGTCTGGTCCGGCGTGCTGTACGTCATCCAGGCCGCGCGCGCCCTGCGCGGCGCCCCGGCCGGCTGAGGGGGAGGCCGTTCGGGGGGAGTGGCGGGCGCCGCCGCGGGGCTGGTGGAACACTTGTGCGCGACGAGATCGCCCGTGCTGGACCAGAAAGGGGAGCGGCGTTGTCCACTCCGGAAGAGCTGCGCTACACCGAGGAACACGAGTGGGTCGCCACGCGCGAGGGCACGCTGGTGCGGGTGGGCATCACCGAGTACGCGCAGGAGCAGCTGGGTGACGTCGTGTTCGTCGACCTGCCCGAGGTGGGCAAGCAGCTCGGCGCCGGGGACGCCTTCGGCGAGGTGGAGTCCACCAAGAGCGTTTCGGAACTGTTCGCGCCGGTCGACGGCGAGGTCGTCGCGGTCAACGAGGCCGTGTCGCAGTCGCCCGAGCTGATCAACAGCGACCCCTACGGCGAGGGCTGGCTGATCGAGATCCGGCTGGACGACCCGGCCGGGCTGGAAGCACTGCTCGAGGCCGAGGCGTACCAGGCGCTGATCCAGGGCTGAAACCCCTTCCCCGCGAAGGGTTCGCGCAGGCCGCGGCGCTCCACCGCCGATAGAGGGGAGCCCGGGGCCGGAGAATCGATCAGACACGGTACGTTGAGCGCTACACGTTCTTGAGTACTGGCAACATCATGCGTGAGGAGAGAGCTCAGGTGAGCACGAACGACGGGCCCGGCGTTCCCCCGGAGCAGTCTCCGGAGCGGACCTCTGTCTTCCGGGCCGACTTCCTGGCCGACGTGGAAGGCCAAGAGTCCGCGCCGGCCGCCGAGGCGCCGGTGCAGGGCGTCGACGCCCTGCCGGCGGGTTCGGCCCTGCTGGTCGTGAAGCGGGGCCCCAACGCGGGTTCCCGCTTCCTGCTCGACCGGGACACCACCAGCGCCGGACGGCATCCGGACAGCGACATCTTCCTGGACGACGTCACCGTCTCCCGCCGGCACGCCGAGTTCCGGCGTGAGGGCGGCGAGTTCGTCGTCATCGACGTGGGCAGCCTCAACGGCACCTACGTCAACCGCGAACCGGTCGACCAGGCGGTGCTGGCCGGGGGCGACGAGGTGCAGATCGGGAAGTTCCGCCTGGTCTTCCTGACCGGACCGGGGCACGGTGGCCAGGGGGCATAGTGACGGCGGCCGGGCGGCCCGAACGTTCTTCGGCACAGCGCGACGGGTTGAGCATCGGGGCGGTCCTGGCGCAGCTGCGCGATGACTTCCCCGACGTCACCATCTCCAAGATCCGGTTCCTCGAGGCGGAAGGCCTGGTCCAGCCGGGCCGGACGCCCTCGGGGTACCGGCAGTTCGCCGCGGCGGACGTGGAGCGCCTGAAGTTCGTGCTGTCCGCCCAGCGGGATCACTACCTCCCGTTGAAGGTCATCAAGGAACAGCTGGACGCGGCCGACCGGGGCGCCGAGCCCGCACCGGGCACGCCCCGGTTGCCGCGCAAGCTGGTTCCGCTCGACGATCCCGCCGATCCCGGCGGGCTGCCCGCGCCGGACGACTTCCTGTCCGGCAGGGACGTCCGGCTGACTCAGGAAGAGTTGCTGGCGCAGGCCGCCATCGACGAGGCCACCCTCGCCGAACTGCGGCAATACGGTCTCGTGCGGCCCGGCCCCGCGGGTTTCTACGACCCCGACGCGGTCCAGATCGCGCGCACGGTCCGGGCGATGACCGAATTCGGTATCGAGCCGAGACATCTGCGTGCCTTCCGCGCCGCGGCCGACCGCGAGGTCGGCCTGTTGGAACAGATCGTGACCCCGGTGTATCGCCACCGTGACGCCGACGCGAAAGCCAGGGCCGACGAGGTGGTCCGCGAGCTCGCGGCACTCTCGGTGACCCTGCACACGCTGCTCGTGAAAGCGGGAATCCGCGGCGTCACGGGTGGTTGAAGCCGGATGGGCCGCGCCCGCGCACTGAGAACCCTTGCGACGCCGGATGTCAATGACTGAATGTTGGCCACCCTATGCCGTACCGTGAGAGCAGGGTTTGCCGCGCGCGAACCGAGAAAGTCCGCCACTAGCGAGCACAGCGCTCGGATCACGGGTAGCGTCGAGGATGTCGGCGCCGACGCCGGGACAGCGTTGCGGCCCGTGCGCACGAGAGGAGGCGAAGCCCGATGAGCGAGATGCGCGTCGTCGGCGTGCGGGTGGAGCTACCCGCGAATCAGCCGATCTTGTTGCTGCGGGAGACCGAAGGCGAACGGTACCTGCCGATCTGGATCGGCTCGGTCGAGGCAACCGCCATCGCCTTGGAGCAACAAGGAGTCCGCCCCGCCCGCCCGCTCACCCACGACCTGCTCAAAGAGGTCATCGGAGCGCTCGGCCGGGAACTCGAACAGGTCGTCATCACCGACCTCAAGGAAGGGACGTTCTTCGCCGAGCTCGTCTTCGACGGCGACATCAGGGTCTCCGCCCGCCCGAGCGACTCCGTCGCGCTCGCACTGCGGATCGGTGTCCCCATCCACGCCGTCGACGCCGTCCTCGAGGAAGCCGGCCTGATCATCCCGGACGAACAGGAGGACGAGGTCGAGAAGTTCCGCGAGTTCCTCGACTCCGTCTCCCCAGAGGATTTCCGCGGCGCCGACACCTGATCCGCGCCGCCACGCCACCGCGGGGCGCGACCTCCGCCCCACCCATACCGCCTCTCCGCCTCGCCGCCCCGCCGCGGGGGGGGGCGGGGGGGGGCCGCCCGGCG
>NZ_JBHYIK010000046.1:8577-22787 GCF_042739735.1 Amycolatopsis sp. NPDC059027
GCGGCGCGCCCCCCCCCCCCCCCCCTCCATCCGCTTGGCGCCCGCCGGGCGCGGTGGGGGGGCCGGGGGGCGCCCCCCGCGCCCCCGGGGGCGGTGGCCCTTTCGAACAGGTCGGCCAGTTCCCGGCCGTAGCGGTCGATGTCGAGCGACGGGTCGGTTTTGAACTGAGCCGCCACGCCGTCGATGGCCTGGGCGATGGACATCGCCATCACGTCCGGCGCGAAGTCACCGAAAGCGCCTTCCCGCTGCCCCTGCTTCAACTGCCGGTACACACTCCCCACCCGCAGGTCGTTCAGCACGGGCCCGGCCATGCCCCAGCCGTCCTCGTCCTCCGCGTTCGCGGTCATCTCCGCGAGCACCCGCACACAGTCCGGGTAGTCACGCAGGAACGCCACCGACGTCTCGATGTGCGCCCGCAGGTTCCCCCGCCGGTCCGCGGCGTCGATCCGGCCTTCGGTCCGCTCCGCGAGGAAACGGCTCTTCGTCTCGATCACCGTGCTCAGCACCGCCTGCATCAGCCCTGCCTTGCTGGTGAAGTGGTAGGAGATGATCCGGGTGCTGCTCAGCCCGGCGCGTTCCTTGATCCGCGCGAGCGTCGTCTTCCGATAGCCGACCTGGGCCATCGTCGCGATGGTCGCGCCGATGATCTGTGCTCGGCGGGCGGCCTCGGTCACGGAGAGGCCGAGCTCCGCCTGCGTGTCAGTGCTTACTTGCATGAGTAAAAATTAACACGTCTGAGTAAAACTGTCCAGCCGGCCCGCTCTTCGCCGGGCTCGTACGGCGAACGGACTAAAGGCTCAACACGAACTTGAGGCCAGCCGCGCGTCGCGTTGACCGGCACCTTGCATGCGCTTACCGTCAAAGGCGGTAAATCGCCACGATGTGATTCGACTCCGCGATCCGCTGTGCTGCGAACGCGGGGGCACGGACGTGGCGATTCATCCCGGCCGGTCCCACTCCTGGGTCCGACCGGCTTGTCGTTCGCCGGCCGCCAGGTCGGGCGAGGGGAGGCACGCGTGGTCGAGGCTGGTCCTGAGAAGCAGCCTGTTCAGGTCGCCGGCGGCGAGCAGGGTGAACTGTTCCCCGACGCCTCGCTTCCGGACGAACTGGTCGGCTACCGGGGCCCCGCCGCCTGTCAGATCGCCGGGATCACCTACCGGCAGCTCGACTACTGGGCCAGGACGAAGCTGGTCGCGCCGAGCATCCGTACCGCGCACGGTTCGGGATCGCAGCGGCTGTACTCGTTCAAGGACATCCTGGTCCTCAAGGTCGTGAAGCGCTTACTGGACACCGGGGTCTCACTGCAGAACATCCGCGTCGCCGTCGATCACCTGCGGGTACGCGGAGTGCGTGATCTGGCTAAGGTGACGTTGTTCTCGGACGGCACCACGGTCTACGAGTGCACGTCGCCGGAGGAGATCGTCGATCTGCTCCAGGGCGGTCAGGGTGTGTTCGGCATCGCGGTCAGCGGGGCCATGCAGGAGATCAGCGGCACGATCCACGAGTTCCCGGCCGAGCGTGCCGACGGCGGCGAGGTCGAGTCGATGGTGCCGGACGAGCTGACCCAGCGCCGCAACGCCCGTCGCACCGGGTGATCACCGGCGCTCGAGGGCGTCAGGGTAGGCTCTGTTCCGCGGTCGACGAATCCGCGCGGGAGAGACCGGGCCATCAACAACCTTGAGCCCGGCGCCGAAGGAGCAAGTCCTCCCCGGAACCTCTCAGGCACCCTGGACCGCGCGGACGAGACGCCTCTGGAAAGTGGGTCGCCAGGACACAGCCTGGCGGCTCCGCCGAAGGTGCAAGCCCGGCTCAACACACGGGTGAAACTCTCAGGCGCCCTACGGGTACGGACAGAGCGGGGAGGGCCAGGACAACGTTGTCCCCGGCCCCGTCCCCGCCGTCCCGGGAGGTTCACGTGACCGAACCCAGTCCGTCCCTCGCCGAACTGGAGCAGGGAATTCCCTTCGCCGACCGGCACATCGGCCCCGGGCCCGGGGAACTCGCCCGGATCCTTGGCGTCGTCGGCGTCGCCTCACTCGACGAACTCGCCGAGCGCGCGGTCCCCGGTTCCCTGCGGGCTTCGGCCAGGACCCCGGGCCTGCCGCCCGCCGCCACGGAAGCACAGGCACTGGCGGAACTGCGGGCGCTCGCCGCGCGCAACCGGCCGATGGTGCAGATGATCGGCCTCGGCTACCACGACACGATCACCCCGCCGGTGATCCGCCGGAACCTCTTCGAGAATCCCGCCTGGTACACGGCTTACACGCCGTACCAGCCGGAGATCTCCCAAGGCCGCTTGGAAGCGCTGCTCAACTTCCAGACGATGATCGCGGACCTCACCGGCCTGCCGATCGCCAACGCGTCCCTGCTCGACGAGGCGACCGCCGCGGCCGAGGCGATGACCCTGGTCCGTCGCGCCACCCGCTCGAAGTCCGCGCGGTTCGTCGTCGACGAGGACACCCTGCCGCAGACCATCGAAGTGCTGCGTACTCGCGCGGAGCCGCTCGGCATCGAGCTCGTCGTCACCGACCTGTCCCAGGGCATCACCGGGCTCGGCCTCGGCGGCGACTTCTTCGGCGTCCTGCTGAGCTACCCCGGCGCGTCCGGCGCGGTGCGCGAGCTGGATCCGGTGATCGCCGAGGCGAAGGCACTCGGCGCCGCCGTCGTGGTGGCAGCGGACCCGCTCGCGCTGACCCTCCTGCGCTCGCCCGGCGAACTCGGCGCGGACGTCGCGATCGGTTCGGCACAACGGTTCGGCGTGCCGATGGGCTTCGGCGGACCGCACGCCGCCTACCTCGCCGTCCGCGAGGGCCTCGAACGCCAGGTCCCGGGCAGGCTCGTCGGTGTCTCGGTCGACGCCGACGGCGCGCGGGCGTACCGGCTCGCCTTGCAGACCCGCGAGCAGCACATCCGCCGCGAGAAGGCGACGTCCAACATCTGCACCGCGCAGGTGCTGCTCGCCGTGATGGCCGCGATGTACGCGGTGTACCACGGCCCGGAAGGACTGCGGGCCATCGCGTACCGCGCCCATCGCATGGCCACGGTGTTCGCCGCCGGGCTCGCCGAGGGCGGCATCGAGATGCGCCACGGCGAGTTCTTCGACACGGTGACCGCGGTCGTGCCGGGCCAGGCGGCGGCGATCGTGGCGGCCGCGCGCGACCTCGGGGTGAACCTCCGGCTCGTCGATGCGGACCACGTCGGCGTCGCCTGCGACGAGACCACGACGCGCGAGCGGCTTTCGTTGGTGTGGAAGGCTTTTGGCGTCACTGTGTCCGATGTGGACTCGCTGGACGTGGACACCGCCGACGCGCTGCCCGTGCCGCTGCGGCGGACGGGGGAGTACCTGACCCATCCGGTGTTCCACACGCATCGCTCGGAAACGGCGCTGCTGCGGTACCTGCGTTCCCTGGCGGACAAGGACCTGGCACTCGACCGGAGCATGATCCCGCTCGGCTCCTGCACGATGAAGCTCAACGCCGCCGCGGAGATGGAACCCGTCAGCTGGCCCGAATTCGCCGGACTGCACCCGTTCGCCCCCGTCGAGGACGCCGAGGGGCTGCTCTCGGTGGTGTCCGATGTGGAGGGTTGGCTGGCCGGGATCACCGGCTATGACGCGGTTTCGCTGCAGCCGAACGCGGGCAGTCAGGGCGAGTTCGCCGGTCTGCTGGCGATCCGTGCCTACCACCGTTCGCGGGGCGAGGACGCCCGCGACGTATGCCTGATCCCGGCCAGTGCCCACGGCACCAACGCCGCCAGTGCGGTGATGGCCGGGATGCGCGTCGTCGTGGTGCGGTGCGACGAGGGCGGCAACATCGACCTCGCGCATCTGAAGTCCACTGCGGACGAACACGCCGGCGACCTCGCGGCGATCATGCTCACCTACCCGTCGACCCACGGCGTCTACGAGGACACCGTCGGCGAGGTCTGCGGTCTGGTGCACGACGCGGGTGGCCAGGTGTATGTCGACGGGGCGAACCTCAACGCGCTCATCGGGCTGGCGCAGTTCGGCCGGTTCGGCGCCGACGTCTCGCATCTCAACCTGCACAAGACCTTCTGCATCCCGCACGGCGGTGGCGGGCCCGGTGTCGGCCCGATCGGCGTCCGGGAGCACCTCGCGCCGTTCCTGCCGAACCATCCGCTGCAGCCCGCCGCCGGTCCTGCCACCGGTGTCGGCCCGATCAGCGCGGCCCCGTGGGGCAGCGCGTCGATCCTGCCGATCTCGTGGGCCTACGTGCGGATGATGGGCGACGAAGGCCTGCGCCGCGCCACGCTGACCGCGGTGGCGAACGCGAACTACATCGCCCGCCGCCTCGGTGAGCACTACCCGGTGCTCTACGCGGGACACGACGGGCTGGTCGCCCACGAGTGCATCCTCGACCTGCGCGGGATCACGAAACGCACCGGCGTCACGGTGGACGACGTCGCGAAACGGCTGGCCGACTACGGCCTGCACGCGCCGACGATGTCGTTCCCGGTCGCGGGCACGCTCATGGTCGAGCCCACCGAGAGCGAGGACCTCGGCGAACTCGACCGGTTCTGCGCCGCGATGATCGCGATCCGGGGCGAGATCGACAGGGTGGCGGCGGGGGAGTGGCCCCTGGCGGACAGCCCGCTCCGCAACGCCCCGCACACCGCCCGCTGCGTCACCGGCGAGTGGACCCGCCCCTACTCGCGCGAACTCGCGGTTTTCCCGGCAGGCCCTTCGGCGACGAAGGCGTGGCCCCCGGTGCGCCGCATCGACGGCGCCACCGGTGACCGCAACCTCGTCTGCTCCTGCCCGCCCCCGGACGCCTTCGCCGACTGACCGCGAGTTCGTCAGCCGGGCCGCTTGTCCAGGAAGCCGTGCACCTTCGCGATCCGGCCGCCTTCCAGCTCGACGACGTCGAAGCCGATGACCATCGGCTCGTCGGCCCCGGGAGCGCCGAGATACCACTGGAACCGGGCGAGGTCGTGGTGCGCGTCGGCCTCGGCGGGCAGGCTGAACACGAGCCCGGCGAACTGCGCCTGCGCCCCGCCGATGAAACCGTCGACGCCGTCGTGCCCTTCGACCGCGCCCAACGGGTCGGTGTAGCGGGCGTCCTCGGTGAAGACGTCCGCGATCAGCGCGCGCCTGCGGGCCGGGTCGGTCTCGTTCCACACGGCGATGTACTGCTCGACGATGTGCTGGACTTCCGACATGGGATCCCTCTTTTCGTTACCGGACAACGCTTTCGTCGTCCTCGACGACGCAAAGCCTGCCCGGTGCGGGTGCGGCGCGTCGATTACCCGGGAGGTAATGGCGACGCCGCGGCGGGCCCCGTAGCGTCTGCCTCGTGACTACTCCCGTGAAGGTGGGCGAGCTGCTGCGGCAATGGCGGGACCGCCGCCGCATCAGCCAGCTCGACCTGGCGATCTCGGCGGACATCTCGACCCGGCATCTGAGCTTCGTCGAGACCGGCCGGTCCCGTCCGAGCCGTGACATGGTGCTGCGCCTCGGCGAGCATCTCGACGTCCCGCTGCGCGAGCGCAACCAGCTGCTGCTGGCGGCCGGGTACGCACCCGCGTACGGCGAAAGCGGACTCGGTGATCCCGAGATGGCGGCGGTCCGCGAGGCGGTCCGGCTGCTGCTGAAGGGGCACGAGCCCTACCCGGCGGCGGTCGTCGACCGCGCCTGGAACCTCGTCGACGCGAACGCGAGCCTCGGGATCTTCACCGAGCAAGTGGCGCCCGAGCTGCTGACGCCGCCTGCCAACGTGCTGCGCGCGACGCTGCATCCGGACGGGATGGCACCGCACGTGCTCAACCTGGGGGAGTGGCGAGCCCACCTGCTCGGCAGGCTGCGGGGCCAGGTCACCCAGACCGCCGATCCGGTGCTCGCCGCGCTGCTGGAGGAGCTGCGCGGCTATCCGTGCGACCAGCCGGTGCCCGACGTGGAAGTGCCCGGACCCGGCGACATCTTCGTCCCGCTGCGATTCCGCCACCACGGCACCGAGCTGGCGTTCTTCAGCACGGTCGCCACGTTCGGGACGCCACTCGACGTGACGGTCGCGGAGCTCGTCATCGAGTCGTTCTTTCCGGCGAATCCCGCCACCGCGGCGTATCTGCGCGACCGGGCGGGCGCCGAAGTGCGATGATCGGGCGCGGAACTCCCCGCAGCAGCCGATGACGCAGTGAGGATCGCCCCTTCATGGCCATGTCGCCCCTGCTCGCCCTGACCGACGACGTCCGCATCCCGCAGCTCGGTTTCGGCGTCTGGCGGGTGCCCGCCTCGGACGCCACGAAAGTGGTCCGCACCGCCATCGACGCCGGCTACCGCGCCATCGACACGGCCGCGGCCTACGGCAACGAGTCCGAGGTCGGCACCGCCATCGCCGGCTGCGGCGTCCCGCGCGAGGAACTGTTCGTCACGACGAAGCTGTGGAACGCCGACCACGGCTACGACGCCGCGCTGCGCGCGTTCGACCGCAGCATGGCCGCGCTCGGGCTCGACCGGCTCGACCTCTACCTCATCCACTGGCCGCTGCCGAAACGCGGCACGGCCGCCGACACCTGGCGGGCACTGGTGAAGCTGCGCGACGACGGCCGCGTCCGCGCGATCGGCGTGTCGAACTTCCAGATCCCGCATCTGCGCGAGCTGATCGACGAGACCGGCGTCGTGCCCTCGGTCAACCAGATCGAACTGCACCCGTGGCTCCAGCAGGTCGCGCTGCGGGAGTTCCACGCCGAGCAGGGCATCCTCACCGAGGCGTGGAGCCCGCTCGCGAAAGGGCGGCTGCTCGGGGACGAACCGGTCACCGCGCTCGCCGCGAAGTACGGCAAGAGCCCGGCCCAGATCGTGCTGCGGTGGCATCTGCAGCTGGGCACCGTGGTGATCCCGAAGTCGGCCACCCCGGCGCGGATCCGGGAGAACCTGGACGTGTTCGACTTCGAACTGGCCGAGGACGACCTGGCCGTGCTCGGCGAGCTGGACAACGGCACCCGGACCGGGCCGGACCCGGAAACCTTCGACCTGACGTCGACGCTGGGCGACGTCAGGCGGCCTTGATCCCCGCCGCCGCGAAATCGGCCTGCTGCGCGGGCTGCTTGAGGTACTCCCGGAAGGTCTGCGCGGCCCGCTGCTGGATGTCGTCGGCGGCCTTGCCGCCCAGGCAGATGAACGGGTAGTCGGCCGAACGCGCGGTGGCGACGGACTGCGCGGGCGAGCTGATGAGCTCGGGCTTGGCGGTGGTCAGCTCGCTGACCCAGTAGCCCGATTCGGGCAGCCACGCGGCGGGCAGGCCGCCGATCGCGTCGACGTTGGTGCGGCCGGTCAGCGCGTCGAGCACCTGTGCCGACGGCATCGATTCGACGGTCACGTGGATGCAGCGGCCGTGCACGACGGTGGCCGCCTGGTTCCACTTCGTCGCGGCCTGGGTCACCGGCTGCGCGGCGCTGGGGGTGACGAGGACGCGGAGGTCGGAGGTCCCGCCCGCGCAGCTGGCCGCCTCGGCCTCTGCCCTGCTGTTGAGGAGACCGTCGGCCCAGTTCCAGCCGAACACGCCCAGCGCGACGAGCGCGGCCAGGACGACGGCCGCGATCGGCCACTTCGCGATGCGGCGGCGCGGCGCCTTCTTGCCGACGATGCGATGCGAACCGGTGGTCTCACTGCGGCCCGCTGCCCGCTTCGGTGGGTCCAGGGGATGCGGCACCGGCTCCTCGGGCAGGCTGTGACGCCCCATCGTTGTCCTTTCGAAACGCGCGCACACGCGCTGCTACGCAACCAAAACGTTATCACCCTAACAGGTGAGCCGTGAGGCGGGAATAATGTGACTCACAGTTGGTTCGGCCGTACTAAATTCACCTTGACGAAGTGAGTAATTCCTCGCAGTGCGCGATCAGCCGGGTACGCAGCGGTGCCGCCCGGCGAGCGAATTCCGCCTGCGCACGGGCGTATTCGGCCCGGCCGCCGGCGGTCTCGATCCGCACCGGCGAGTACCCGAACCCGGAAAGGTCGTACGGGCTCGCGCGCATGTCCAGTTCGCGGATGTCGGCGGCCAGCAGGAAACAGTCGGCGATCAGTTCCGCGTCGACGAACGGGTCCAGTTTGTACGCCCATTTGAAGAGATCCAGATGGCTTTAACCTACAGACACGTGATAGTCTACGGACCGGACAACAAGGCTGGACCAGCGATGAAGGGTCTCTGACGTGGCAACATACGGATACACCAGGTACAGCCAATCCCCGATGCCCGGCTCGCCCTCGGACAGGTTCCCGAACGAAGCTAAGCGGCGGGGCTGTGTCGAGGTCTTCTACGACGAGGACACGCCTTCGAGTGCGATGCCGGGTCCGGAGTTCAAGAGGCTCATTGACCGGGTTCAGCGCGGGGACAAGGTCTTGATCCCGGGCTACGACCGACTCACCCGCGACAAGGACCGCATGGCGTTCCTTCTCCAATCGCTCGAAGATCTCGGGGTGGAAGTCTTGACCCTCGCTGACATCGAGTCCTGAACGACAAAAAGCCCCCTACCTTGGCCACAGAGGCTAGGTAGGGGGCTTTGGTGTGTCAGGAGTGCGGAGGCTGGTTCGCGGGGCCCACGGCCACGCCGAGAGCCGCCAGAAGCGGCGACACGGCGGTCAGGACCACGGTCACGGTGTCTTGGTCCAGATGAACCCCGAACAGGGCTAGGAGGCCAACCAGGGCCGCGGGACTGAGTCCGAAGACCGCAGCGAGGACCGCCTTGGTGTACTTCCGAATCATGCGGGAACGATCTGGTACTTCATCACGCCTCCGCACGAGTACCCGAAGAAAACTCGGGTCGTGCCGGCCGGAATGCGCCACTGGCCCGGACGATTGACCTCGACCCGGTCCACCTGAGTCCATCCGGATCCCAGGCGTTCGCCTCCGCCCGTGCCGCCGGCCGCCCCCCAGTTCATGGGCGCACTAACGAAACCATCCACGCTGGTTGCGATTACGTTCAAAACCGCCGGACGACCGTCCCAGATCTCACACGCGTAGGCCTGGTCCGCGGACGGCAGAAGGGTAACGGGCTGCATCTCATCCTCTTCGTCAAAACGGGGGCTCGGGGCAGGGGTCACAGAGCCGTTGGGGTCGGTGATGACCTTGTTCAGGTCACATTCGGTGCCAGATACGTAGACCCGGCCGTTGTTCCACTGGTAAACGTTCGCGTGGGGGACAAGGTCGTATTCCGCTCCGGCCTGCCAGAAGGCGGAAGCATGGCCTACGGCCGCGTTGAGGGCGTTGTAAAACCCGTAGGCCCCGACCCTCTCCCGACCCAGAACGGACGCGGCTCCGTCCAGATAAGCCCGCCAAGAGGCCACGTTCGGAAGGTTCGGACGGTCGTTGCAAAAGAAGATCACGCCGTTGTATCCGAGGTATTCGGCCCCGGCCTTAGCTCGCTGAGCGCGGGCTACGCCTTCGGCGTATCCGCCATCCGCATCAGTTGTGTCCCCCTGATGAACAAGACGAACCTTCACACCGTGTGTGATCAGGTCGTCGTACTCAGCCTTGTTCGTGTGCTTCGTGCTGAGCAGGTTCGGGGCGTCGATATACCGGATAGCTCCGGTACAGAACTCACCCCCAGGCCCGATCCGGGTGCCCGCAACAGCGGCACCCGAAAGCTTCCGGGCCGAATAGTCGATCCAGTATTCCGTGTAGTTGGCCACTGGCCAAGCCTCATTTCGTGATGAGCGGCTGAATCCAAGAGAAGACGGCCGAAATCAAGGCGACGCCTACGGCGCTCTTGGTCTTCCACGAATCCCCCTGCCTCTTCTCCAAGGCGTTGATTCGTTCCTCGTGCCGACCCAGGGTGTTCACGGCTCCGTCCAGCTTCTCATCCAACTTGTCCAGCTTTCCCTCAAGTCGGGTAAACCAGTACTCGAAGCCTCTTTCCTCAGGCATTTAGATCATCCTCAGCTAAGGGCCGGAACCGTATTGAACGGCCCGGTCGGACCGCCGTTGTGTCCTGAGAGCAGGAAGTACACGGCGAAGGTCGGGTCATAGGTCCAAGCATCGGGCCAGCGTTTGCTTTGCCATACGGACTGGCCACCCGTGAGGGTGTCCTGAAGTTGCCACTCGTCCGGATCGTTGGTGAGTTCCGAGAGTGGCTGGAAATGAATCAGCTTCTGAACCTTGTCGAGCAGGGCCGCGAAGCTGGTATAAGGGAAGTCCGCGAACGCACCAACGATGCTGATGAGCGCAGCTCGTTCCGGATCCACGACCCCCTGATAATCCAGCTCGGCTATGGCATGTGTCCCGAGTACGGTCATGGGGCCTCCAAGTTAGGCGGTTGAGGGGATTACCCGAACGTCGAAATAGAAGTCTGAACGGTTGGCCAGGGGTGTGGGCACCGTGGCGGTGCCGGCGGGGCCCGTGAACAACGCAAAGCTCACGGTATGGGTCCCTGTCCATACGGCCGGAGATCGACGAAACAAGGTCGCGTACGCGAATCCACTGGACGATCCGCCCATTTGACCGATAAATGCCGACCCGATCACGCCCGTACCCAAGGGCGTAGACGGGTGAGTGAACGTAGCCGCATCCACACGAGCGGACAGGTAGTGAGACGTGCCTGCGTCCGCGGGAAGATCCCGGATGAACAGTCCGGCCGACACCTCGATCTGATACGGGTACCCCGGGTCGGGCACGGAAACCGAGGAAACCAAGGCTCCGGACGAAGCTGCGAGGGTAATAGGCCCAGCGCCGTCGAACGGCGCTGAGGCCACACCCAAATACCGGGGGGCAGATGAGGGTTTACGCCTCCGGGCCATACCCTCGATCCGGTCATTCAGGATCTTGATTGCCTCTTCGACCGAACCCGCGAGGCGGATATCGTTGGCCACGGTTCTCCTACGCTGAAGGTTCGGGCTGAATCTTGAGCTTCACGAGCCCAGGTCCGCTTCCGTTGGACATGCCCACGATCCGACGTCGATAACTACCATCGGGAATCACAGGGTGGTCCGTGATTCGAAGCAAGGGCTTATCCCCTTCGGCCCAACCTCCGAGTTCTGGGGAGACCTGGGCCCCTCTGGAGTTCTTGCCATCGATGCGGACTTCGGCGTTCCAAGTCTCCAAGGGCTGGGACCGGTCCGAGAGAATCCCGGACGCGTATCCGTCCAGAGTCGTCTTCACTCCGACGTCGTTGTGCACGGTATCGACGTAGTCCGAATATATGACCCCCGCCGCTTGCAGAGCGGCTGAGTTCTCCGCATACCCGACCACGGCCGAACCCCCGTCTCCCGAGCCCTTGGACCAAACACGGTGCGGACGCGGGATGCTCAGGTTGTAGTCCACATCGATGTTTCCGAATGCGGCCCCGAACTCCCAGACCGCAGCTAAGGACGCGTCTCCGAGAAGCGGACTTCCGAGGGCGAGCTTCCAGCCGATGTACGGGGCCCCGGACACGAAGTACAGATACGGCCTGACGATGAACTCACATCCGCCTACAGCGTCGGTTTCGTCGTTCATCTTCTTGAGAACCGTGTTGAAATCCCAGGCCGCGAAGGATCGGGCCGTAGATCCGGTCTCAGAGGCCCCGTCCGTGGTGTCGAAGGGCAGTCCCGCCCCACTGGCGCTGTCCGCCAGGGAGCGGCTCACGAGTTCACTAAGGACTCTCCGGGATGAAACCCCGGCCAGGGAGTAGTTGTTGTCCGAGGACGTGATCGTGGACGGGGATGCGCCGGCGGCCCTGACGATCCGATTGTCGAACACTCCGAGCATCCCAGGACCGCTGACGTTGAGGGTTCGCTTGTCCTGACTAAAGGATCCATCTCCGGGCATTCCGCCCTGGATCGGGATGTCCTTGTAGAGCAGGACCCAGGAGTGCGCCCCCGAGGTCATGTAGGTCAAGACGTTGTCTTTGGAGTTCGGAGTCCCCAGGTACAGTTCTACACCCCAGGACCCCTTTTGTCCGATCTCAGTTTCCCAGGTCGGATCTGCGGACAAGAAAACCTCGTCTACCACCTGGCCCGTGGTGGCTCGGGTAATGAGACAACGCCAGGTCACAGCCACACCCGGATTGGGTCAATGTTCGCGGGCTTTACGATTACCTGAAGCGTGTGCCAGCCTACTTGAGCCGTGTCCCACTCCAACCCTACAGTTGGAGAGCCACCAATGATGTTCAGGCTTGAACTCACGGTCTTTGAAGTCGTGTACGGACCGACCGTGAAATCTGGAGCTGTAATGGGGTTGTGCAGTCGGCCGGGTTGGCCCCAGGTGTTGAATGTCTGGTAATTGCACAGGACCCCGTCTACGAGGGTCTCAAACTCCACGACCATATCTCCGTCCGCGGCGGGTTTCCAGCGTGCCCGCGGGGTCAGAGTTACGGGGATGCCGTACGCGGGAACCACCAGGTTCTGAATCTCCATGATGGTGCCGCCCGCTGTGGCGGACCTTGTTCCCACGTTCGGAGCGGTTTGGGTGAAAACCAGTTCCCCGCCGTCCCCACGCCAACCAGCCGTGCCCGCATCCGAGGACACGTAGTAGGTCTGATTCGGAAATGGGTGTCCGACCACGTACCGCTGGTCTCCGGCATAGGCCCCGGCTTCGAGGAAGGCCGTGGACGTGATCTTGGCGTCGTTCCCGTACAGGATCCGGCGTCCGCCCCGGGCCACCAGACCCGGACCCCGCATCTCGGTCACCGTGATCGTGGCCCCGTTGGCTTCGATCTGGAGCGCGGCCAGGGGAATCCAGCCGTTCGTCGGCAGGGCCGCGGTCGGAACGACCGGTGTACCCGAGGTGTTATCTCCGGTCACGGCCTGAATCACGAACCGGCGATCTCCGGCCGCGGACCCGATAGCGGAGTTCCGGTCGTCGTAGACTCTGGCCACGATGAGATCAATTCGGCGTTGAGTGCTACTCGGGGTCGCGAGCGAAATCGTCTTCTGGGAATCGAGCCCGCAAAGGTACGGCCCGTTGCTTGGGGTGTCGATCAGGCAGTTCCCGATCGCCACAACGGCGGTTGGAGCTGAACCCGTGGCCCCGACCGTGACTCGGAGCCCGCCGTGGTTCGCGTTCCCAAGTGTGGCACCGGATACCGATCCCCCAGCAAAGACCCCGGACTTGTAAGACATGACGCTTCCGGGCTGAGGCTGGGCATAACCCGCAAGCGCATACCGAGCGTCCTTCTCGTCTATCTTGCTCGTGACGGCCCATGGGTCGAACGTGCTGTTAACCGTGGTCCCGATGGACGGCATGAGGTCTCCCTACCAAAACGCGGGACTGTAACTCGCGGTCAGAGTCCCAAGATCTGTGGACGGCCCCGAATGCGAGAGACCGATCGAAAGCGAAGATCCCGGCTGAACGACGAAGGCCGACCATTTAGCGGGATTGACAAGATAGCCCCGGGACGCCGTCCCGCCCAGAAGGGCGGACGGGTCCTCCGGGTTGATAACCAGGAACTCGCCTGTAGCCAGGGACGCGTTATAGGTGATGCTCCCACCCGGGACAGACAGGCTAGGTGTCGTGAGTGGCCCCGTGAGGGTCAGCTCCGGGCTCGTGGGCGCGGTCCCTGCCGTGTTGTCTACGGTCAAAATCCCGATTGCACCCGCAGGGCCGAAATCCAAACCTCCGCCACTGGCGGCGTAGTCCAAACCTCCGCCTGTGGCGAAGTCCAGCCCTGTGGTTGAATTCTGGGGCAAACCCACGGTCAGGGTCTGCTTGGTCTCAAAGTATCGGCGGGGGTCCGGGGATGTGAGTTGGATACTCGCCTCAAAGGCAGGGTCCTGGGCTGTGATCGGTTTAATCAGGATGTCGCCTTCGCGGGCGACGTTTTGGACCAGATTCCCGATTTCCGACCGGAACACCAGGGGGTAAAGCTTGGTGGTGTCCTGACACAGGGCCAGCATTTTGAGCGAGGCCAGACGGAGTGCGGCCCAGGATTTATTTCCTTCGGCATACGCTCGGATGGTCAGATTGATAACGCCGCGCTCTACGAACCCCGGGGTCCAGTAAGACCCCGGGCGTTGGTACTTCGGGGTGAAGGTCGTGGTTGGTGCGGGTGCGGACAACGGCTCACTGTCCGAAGTGGCTAGCCAGCGAACCCCCGACGAATCACGGGGCCCGTTGAGTACCAAGCCGTCCAGCGTCCAGACGGGTGCAAGGTTGATCGGCACGGGTCCCCTTTCGAGAGGAGGGTCGGGGGGGGGGGGGGGGGGGGCCCCCGCGCGGGTGAGTGGTGGTCAGGGGGACTCCACCAACCCCCCGCGGGGGGGCCCCCCCGACCCCGCGCCACCA
>NZ_JBHYIK010000046.1:22797-72166 GCF_042739735.1 Amycolatopsis sp. NPDC059027
AGCGCGACCAGTGTGGAGGGGGGGGGGGGTGCGTTTAAACCCCCGCCCCCGACTGGATTACTGGTTCCGCATGGAGAAGGCAACTCGCCGGCTGGTGTCCGCGGCCAAGGCCCGTTCATCCATCCCCGGAGCGGGGTTGACGATGAACGTATGCCCGGAGGTGCCTGCGGTCGCAGGGCTCACTCCGGATTCGGCCAGGTGGTTAGCCGTGGTCAGGTTGGCCACAAATCGATCAAAAGATCTCGTGACGCTGACTGGAAGAACGCGTTCCCCGGGTGTGAGCCAGGCGGGGACCGTGTCCCCGGTTCCCGAACCCGGAACCACACCTCCGCGGGCGTAGCCGCCCGCGCGGGTGTAGGCCGACGCCAGACTTCCGTATTGAGCCAAGGCGTATCGCATCGAGGCGACCAGGTTGGACAACGGGTTCCAGATGTCGTCTGGTAGGGAGGCATCTCGGTACTGCCGGAATGTTGGATCAATGACCTGCATCAAACCCTTTGATGGGGTCCCGTTCAGAGCATTGATATCCCAGTCGTTGATAGCCCGCGGGTTACCCGTGGACTCCTGGTTCATCCTCGCAAGGACGATGTCCGCGAGTCCGGCCGATTGCCCAACCCGAGCAAGTGCCTGGAGCACAACACCGCGCCACTGTTCGACCCCGGCTCCGTTGCCCCGAGGGTTCAGGGCCGCGGACAAGGCCTCGGTTGCCTTGTTCTGAACCGCAGTCACGGCCTGGGCTGCAATGTCCCCGGCGAAGTCCGCGGCCCGGTTTCCCGGGAATCTGGACGCCGTGGACTTCGCATCTGACAACGCGTTAGCGAACGCCTGAGAGGACAGGGCTGCGGAATCGATGAACGACCCGACTGCGCCGCCCGAGACAAACCGCCCACCCACGATGGGCAGAAACGCGTGTCCGCCGAACTGAGCGGAGTCCGCACCTACGGCCCCAACGCCGTACTTGACCCGGGACGGGGATCCTCCGGATTCCACGTTGACCCCGGCAAGGGTGCCGGCGGTGTGGACTGAGGAGAACCCGGTGGAAAATGCGGATCCGAGTCCGGACTGGAACCCGGGCCACGGCTGAGACTCCGCCACACCCAGGCGCCGATACGGGTTTTCGCCCCTGAGCACATTCGTGATCGCGGACATGTACCCGGAGCAATCGTAACCCACAGGTCCGACGCCACCCCAGATGTACGGCTTTCCGGATTCGCCCCGGGCGAACTTCACGGCAGCCGCAATAGCGGCTCCGGTCTGTTGCCCGTGGATGTCAACCAGACCGCCCGTTGCGAACCTCGGGATCGGAACACCCGCGGCCTGAAGGGCCTCGGGTTGTCCGGCCCTCAAGGCTTCAAGAAAAGGCCTGGCTTTCCGGGTGATCTTCTCCGGGATGACAAACTCGCCGTTCGAGAGCATCGCGGGGATGCTGTCCGAGGTCCCGGTTCCCGGGCCTGAGACGTAGCCGCCAGTCGCGAATCCGATCGGGATCGGGTTCACGGCCTTGCCCAAGGCGAAGTCCGCATTGAGCTGGTTCCACGCCGCGATGATACCGGCGTTCATCGGCTGTTGCAGAACCCAACGGATCGGGTCCGCAGCCGCTGCCCGCATCCGGTCCCACTGGGACACAGCCCAATCGGCCGTGTACTGGACAGCGGCTCGAAGGCTCGCCATTCCGGATGTGAGGTAGTTGAACGTGCCTGTCTGCGACGCTGCCGAGGCAGCAACGTTCTGAGCAATCAGGTTCCAGCTCGCCGTGATCTGCTGAGCCAGAAGCGCGTTCTGGGCGGCCAACGCGTTAGCGTTGTAGATCAGGCCGTTCGTCGTGACCTGGTTCGAGGCTAGCAACTCAGCGAACGTGGGGATCATCACTGCTGTGATGAACGTGGCCAAGCCTGTGAGGCTCTCCACGGCCGCGTCCGCGGTCTCCTGGATCGCAACTAGGCCCGTGACGTCCGCGGTCCCTGTGATGGCCAAAGGTCCGGTCGAAGCCGCGGAAACAGACCCGACCACACCGCCGTTCGCATACCGGTTGGCTCGCATGGCCTCAAGGATCGGCAGGTACTTCGCCGTTTGCTTGGCGGTCATGACGTATTCGCCGTTGCTCAACAACGCAGGAATACTGTCTGAGGTTCCTGTTCCTGGTCCGGAGATGTACCCACCATCGGCGTGTCCTTCGGCCCAGGGAATCACCCCAGGCGGCAAGAACCCATCACCGGCAACCATCTTGAACAGGGACCCCAGAACCGGGATCTTCTCAATGGCGCTTTTAACGGCTTTACCGAGCTTGCCTAATCCGTCCTCGAAGGCTCGAATAATCAAGCCCCAGTCGAGGTTGAAAAGACTGTATAGAAGCTCGGAAATTCCTCCGGTTGTAATGGCGGTGACGATCCGGAGAACAACCTGCCCGGTCCCGGAGGTGAACCAATCCCAGATCTCGCCCCAGTTGATTTGGAAGAGGCCCCGAATAATCTCCGAGATCCCACCAGTCAACAAGGCCGTGATGACCCGGACAACCAGTTGACCCGTGCCGGAACTGAACCAGTCCCAGATGGGTCCCCAGTCGATCGCGAAAATCGCCCGGAGGAGTTCAGAAACCCCGCCCGTCCCGATCGCGGTGACGATCCGGAAAATCAACTCTCCAGTTCCGGAGCTGAAGTAGTCCCAGATCCCGGGCCAGTCGATGTTGAACAGGGCACGAATGGCCTCCGAGAGGCCAAAGGTACTCATAGCCACAAAGATACGGACCAGGACTCCAAAGAACCCCTCAGCTCCGCCCGTGATCTTCCGCATACCTTGGTCGATGAAGTCCCAAACCTGGGCTACAGTTCCAAGAAACTCGAAGATCTTGGCCGTGAAGGTAGCAACATCCCCGATCGTCTGACCCAGGTCCTTGAAGAACTGCTTGCCCTCAGGTGAGGCCGCGAAGTTCACGAAGTCGGTGAACATCTTCCCGATCTGGTCATAAAAACCAGACTTGGACACGCCCTCGTTGAGGGCACCGACCACGTTGAAAAGCGTTTTACCTGCGGTAACCGCAAACGTGATGATATCCTTCAGGACGCCTACGGCGCCTGACATCCAGTCCTTGAGCTGACCGCTGTCCTTCATCCGCCGGATCCAGTCGGCAAATGCCTGCGCGCCTTGTTCCGCAGCCGGGACAACTTCGTCTCTGAGAACCTCAACGCCAACCGAGGACAGATCAAGGAACGCCTGAATCAGCGGACCCATGATCTTGCCGAGCTGTTTGATTATGTCGGCCGTGACCTGAAGGATGTGGTTAACCGCGCCCGCATTCCCGGGATCGGTCAACAAATCCACGATCTCTTTAGCGGCCTGGTTCGCCGAGGTCGCGATATCGGTTAGCCGACCCTTGAGAATAGGGAGGTACGTGGCCGACAGGTCCCGGATCTTCTGATCCAACCCGTTGAACAGCGCATCCTGAACCGAATTCTTGACAGCGTCCCAAGCAGGCTTGAGGGCCATGACCTGTTCCACGAAGGCGCGAGCCTTCGGAGACAAGGCGCCGAGGGCCTCGTTGACAGCTTCTTGGGAGGCTGATAGGTGGTTCAGGGACTCTGCGGCGTTAGCCTGAGCCGTGGCCAAAGCACGCTGAGCATCCGTGATGGATCTTTGGGCCTGAAGTCCGGCTTGGTCCGCTGCGTGCTGAGCTTCGGTAACAGACCGGGTCGCGTCCGCGATTTGCTGTTGACTCTGAATCTGCTGGTACGCCTGTGCGTCCCGCGCGTCCGCAAGTTGCTGTTCGGCCCGCTGGACGGCTTCGGTCGCGCTTGCGACCGCGGTATTGGCCTGGACGCCCTTCGTGGCGTACAGAGTTTGTTGCTCGGCAAGGTCCCGATTGCTGACCGCGGTTTGGTCAACACGGAGCTTAGCCCGTTCGTAAGCGAGCGAAAGGCGCTCTAGCGCCTTTCCGTCCGCTCCGGATGCCTGGGCATTGGTGAGTTCATCCTGAGCATCCTTGAGGTCAAGAGCGGCCTCTTTAGCGTCGAGAACGCCGCCCCGGATTTGAAGGTTTAGATCCCGCTGGGCCTTCTCGGCATCTTGGATCGATTTCGTAAGTTCGTCGAGAGATTTGTTCCGCTCGCGTTCCGCGTCAAGAACCGCGCGTTCAGCCTGGACCTCGGATCTCGCGGCCTCGGCCACGGTCCGTTCCCGTTGCTGAACCGCTTGGGCTACGCGATCAGCGGCCTGAGACCTGGACTCGCTCGCGTCTTCGACCGCGCGCTTGAGGCTGATCTCCGCCGAAGCTACGGACTCAGCGGCCGTGCGCTGTTTCTTGGCGGAGTCCACGGCGTCTTTGCCCGCTGAGGTCTGAGCCTTGGACATGGCCTCAAGGGCGTCTGTGACGCCCGTGGTACCGATGAGGAACGTTCCGAGGGCCGCACCTCCGACCGAGACCCCTGCCGGAATCAAGAGGATGGCGCCGGCAGCCGTGATGGCGGCCTGGCTCAGACCGATCAGGCTTGCCGCCGCGGTGCTGCCCAGGGTGGTGATGGTTCCGATGCCGAGTGCAGCGGCAACCACGCCACCAATGGGGCCCGCGGCTGAGGACGCGGATCCGGCAATCTTGGAGAAGCCTGAAGCTGCCTCAGACCCCATCCCTCCGAAAAACCCAGTGACGGAGGCAACAGAGTCGCCAAGTGCATTTACATCGTTAACCGCAGTCCTCATGTTGCGGACGTTGAACAGGTCCGTGTCTTTGGTCCGCTTGTCGTTGCGGGACTGAACTAGTTTCGATTCTGCGGTCTCTACCTCTCGGACTGCCGAAGCGGCGGCCCTTCGAGCTTGAACCAATCGAAGTTCAGCCTGTGCGATTTGACTGGATTTCGCGTTGCTCTTGCTTCGGGTTTCGGAGAGTTGCTTCTCCGCAATGTCCACATGCACAGCCGCGTCCTCGGACTTGGTCCGAGACTCGGTTAGGCTGCGTTCGGCAGCCTCTACGGCCCTGGTCGCGGCGGCAGCGGCTGCCGTGGCATTCTTGACCCGAACGTTAACGTCGATCGTCGGGGACAAGGCAGAGAGCTGGGCAATCTGCCGCGTGGCTTGTCTGATGTTCGCGGTCACGTCTACGGTGGGGTTGACCGTAGCCAGCTCGCGCTTGATCGTCCTGTGAAAACCCTTGAGGCTCGGGACAATATCAACCGTTGCCGTACCCGCGGAATAGGTGGCCAAGAGTTTTCCTCCGGGTAAGCTGTTGCGGTGTGGGTCCCGCCTATGTCAAAATCTCGGTTCCGAGGGGCGAGGAGAGAAAGTGCGTAACGTAAGTGTCACGACGGTTCCTAAAGAGACCAGTCACGTTCTGCACCTGTTGTTAACGATCTTCACGTGTGGTCTCTGGGCTCCGGTGTGGATCATCATGGCGATCGTGAACAGCACCGCCACGCAACCGCAGATCACGGTGACCAACTCCGTGCCGATACAGTGGGCTCCGGGCTGGTACCCGATCGAGGGCAACCGTCAAGCATGGTGGGACGGTTACGGTTGGACCGGGCACGTACGCTAAGCCCCGCCGACTACGCGCAAGAGATCCTGCTCCGCAGCTCGCTCTTGAAGTCGGCGATATTCCTCCGCAGCCGTTCTGGGACGCGGGATAGTCGTGATCTTCGGCTTGCCTTTGGCCTGAGCTGTGTAGTGAGCGATGGCTTGGAGCTGTTCCACCATCGTCATCACGAGAGACTCAAGAAGCCCGACCTCGGTCAACCTCGGCGGCTGGACCTTAGAGGCGGGTGGATTCCCGTCCTCGTCCAGCATCGACTCGTACAGATCCACATCCGCAGCCATAGCGGCGGCGAGATGGGACGTGGATCGTTGCTGGAACGAGGTCACAAGGTTGTGGAGCGTGGCCCAGGGGTGTTTACCCCCAGGCCCGAAATCGAGGAACGTGAGCGAGGTCGAGCTGAGCAAGTCCAACTCGACCGCGTCGCCCCAACGACCCAAGATTTCATAGAGGTTGGTCAGGGTCTCCTGATCAACGGCGAAAGTGGGTCTTCACATCTTCAAGGAGGGCACCCAGCTCATCCACCGGATGGTGGCGCCACTCCTCCCAGAAGATCGGAAAGTCCTCACCCAGAAGCGTCTCAAGAGTACGACGCGGGTTGTCGTCATCGAAGATCGCAAAGGAGTCTTCCAGCGGAAGACGGTTCGGGTCCTTGAAGGTCACCAACTTTTCCGGCTCTCCCTCGGGGGCCAGATCGAGCTGGAAGGGCTCGGTGGTCGTGCTCTTACGGTATCGATCGCTCTTGAAAACTGCCATGATCAGGTCTCCTACCTGTTTGAATTACTTGGATTCCGCAGCCTTGGCGGCGTCAGCCGCCGGCGGCTTCGTGTTCGACTTGGGCTCAGGGGCCGAGGGAACAGGCCGGATCTCGGTCCAGCCCCGGGCCTTAAGCTTCGCGACTTCGATCGGGTCTCCGGTCACAACCGGGCCCTCTTCGCCACGGAACAGCGTTACGTCTTTGACGGGCATGTGTATCTCTCCTGTCTCCTACCTGGGTACGGGGATCTCGGGGGTAGGAGTGCCCGAGATCCCCGGGTCATCAGGGAGCGAGCGTCCAGCCCTCGTCGGTCGCACGGGCCAGGAAGCCCGGACCGAACTCGAACCGCGTGCCGAGGGTCCCAACGACGTCGTCCGGGCTCGCGGACAGGGTGACGCCCCGGGCCGCGGGGTCATCCCCGTTTGCGTTGACGAAGTCATCCCGATCGGTGACGTTCACCTTGTGATACGCCGTCGCCCAGTAGCGACGGGTCGGACCCGTACCGTCAACCGAAATCACGATGGCTCGCCAGTACTTGACATCCGGCTGTGCCTGAATGTCGTAGCTAACCTCGCCCGCGGTGGAAACAGTCTTGGCCGAAAGATCAACCGAGTCGTACAGCTCGCGAGTAAGACGCGAATTCTCCAGAAGCGAAACCTGAAGCGTGGCCGAAGCCTCCGTGACGTCGATTCGCAGCGGGGTCGCAGAGCCCCAACCCGTAATCTCTGAAGTTGTGATGTCGCCGGACTCGGTAGCACCGTCGGACGAGATCCAACCCACGGACTTGAATCCGGTGGGAAGCGTAATCTGGCCCCCGGTGCCAACCAGGGTAGTAACCACGGACGAAGTTTCGTACGGGGCAACAGCAACAAGGCCCTTGAGCGCCTTCCTGATGTTGCCGCTGTCCCGATCCGCCGCAGTCTCGAAGGACACAGCAGGCATTTAAAAGCCTTTCCTGAAATCAGGTAGTCCGGGTCGATACGACCCAGGAACTCACCTGTCGTCTAATGTTTTCGTACTCCAGGCCGTACGGGACCGGAGTGGGCGAGACGTCCTCATCGATGGAATCGAGGAAACCCGCACTCGTCTGGACGCCTCGCGCGCCACTCAACCTTTGCCGCACAGCGGCAGTCATGGAAACCGCAGCCGCTCGACTCGCATCGAAGGTCTCAACCTCAACCCGAGTCGTGTCGAAGAGACCCAACCTGTCCGCACCGCCCCCGGTTCGGGTAATAACGATGCAGGGCGCAGTCAGTTCCTCGGTCGTGAACGTGAAAGTCGGGGCTATGTCTTCGAGCAGTTCGCACAAGGCGTCCTCGACATTGGGGAACGTCATTCTTCGATCAACGCCCTGGTCAGGAACCTTGAGGCTCTACGGTTCTTGGTTCCGAACTGTTCCTCTGTGGCCGCTCCGGAGAACTCGATCGTTACCCGAACCCGATCGCCCTTGACCCCGAGCCCGTGAGTTAGACGCCCGGACTCCATGGTGACTCGGCTCTTCTTGCCGACCAGAACACGGGCCTTAGCCAGAACCCGGCCGGCGGCTAGGGTGCAGACCCGACGTGCGTCCGGGCCCTTGAGAAACGCGCTCATGTCTCCGCGCCGATACTTCATCAGCCCGTCACCCGCTTTACTCGAACCTCGACACCGGGGCGCCATTCAGACCAGGGGTAAACCCAGTCGGCTCCCGCACCATCCGCACCCCATCGGGACTCTGGTTGACCCGGAGTCTCGGAGAACTCGAACAAAACCCCGGCGGGGAGCCCGTCAAGGGCTCCCGCGGGGAAGTACAACGACCCCATCCGTTCGACCTGCTCATGCTTACCGTCGTCCGAAACACCCCCTGTTGAGAGCCTCGAAGACGAGAGAGGGGCGAATCCAAACGCCTGAACCGTCCGTAACTGATTCGAAACTGGATCCCCGTGGCGGTCCCGGGTTTGCTGCGTGATCTTGACACTCAACATGGCCACTCCGGGAAGTACGGAAACGGTTCCGAGTTCGGGTAGTTCTGGTCATGGGCATATTCCCAGCACCAACGGTCACGCTCGTGAAGTCTCCGGATCGGGACTGAGATGATCCCGTCTGCGGGTTCCTCCGAGACGCGTGCCAGGAGTTCGAGTTCCTGGTCCGTGAGGTAGACCCCGGATGCGGCCGCGGCGCTAAAACCTTCTGTGAACGGACCCATAGCCCGTTGCGTCATCCCGGAGGGGTTTCGGAAGGTGCGTCCGGCCGCCTGAAGAGTCACCAGGCGGACGACATCGGGGATGTCGTCCCCCGGGGCCCAAGGACGGGTCGCCGCGGTCACAAGGGCCGAGGCGTCCTCAAGGTTGGCCAGGGCCCGCCTGTAATCCGGAGTGTCCTCGGTAAGGGCCTGCCCCAGACGGTTAGCTAGATCCTGAACCGTGGCTAGCAACATTGGGGCAAACTCCTATCAGGGGGCCAGGGTGATCTTGACTGCGCGAACCAGGCCCTTGGTCCCGTTACCCAGTCCCAGGTCATCGACTACAACGTTCGAGCCGGCGTAGGTGTCCACAATGGCGCGGTCCTGAACGTGCATTGCGTCGTAGTCGCGGATGAACCGCAGAGCCAAGCCCGCGTACGAAGTCGAGGTGCCGAACGAGGCGCCGGACGGAACGGCCGGGGCCATGGTCGAGAGGATGAAGGCCGTACGGTGGAAGACATAGATGTCGTTGTCCGGCAGGGCCAGGGACGTGACCACGGTGTTGCCCGCGAGACGACCAATCTGGGCGTTCCGGAGGGCGTTGTCCGAACCGCTCTGTTCGAACTGGTTCAGGTGGTCGGACTTGAGAATCCAGTTCTCGGCCGCCGCACCGCAGACCACAACCCGGCCGTCCTGGGGGACGTGCCGCTTGTTCAGGACCGTACGGGCGTCAAGGAGAACGTCATACGGGTCATCGGTCAGGGTGTAGGTCAGGTTGTGCCCCGTCGCGTACGTCGCGGCGGACATCGTGGTGGCAACCAGATCCTCAACGCCGTAGGCCACGGACTGAACCAGCGGGTTCAGAACCTGAGCCCCGAAATCGGTAATGTCGAGGGTCAGAACCTCGTCATCGATCGTGGTGCCCTTGTAGATGTCCTTGGTGAGCGTGACGTCAACCTTGGTCTCCGCCAGGGAGTCCAGGGTCCGAAGACGCCCCGCGGCGTCGTTCGGGTCCGGACGCAGATTCGCGGTACGGGCCGCGCCCGGGAGGGCCGGAACGCGGAACGAAATGGTGTCGTTCTTGGCGCCGCGGAAGTCGCCCGCAGCATTCCTCCAAACCAGGCCAGGGAGGATAATGTCACGCTGGAGCAGGCCGAGAGCCGCGGCGGCAATCTGTTCTGCCTTGAGCGGATTCACGCTCGTGGTGTAAGCCATTAGGGATTACCTTTCGATGGATCAACCGCGGCTCAGGGCAGCGGAAGTTACTGAGAAATCGCCGCGATGTCTGCGGCGAGTTTGGCGGGATCGAGAACCAGGGGTTCATCCGTGGGGCGGGCACCCCCCTTGAGTCGGGGACGTGGGCCACCATCCAGTTCCGGACCCTCGGGCTCCTCAGGTTCGCCGGCGGGCTTGAACGAGGACAGGAGATCGTCCGCGTCCGCCAGTAGGGCCTCTTCGTCCTCACCAACGAGTCGAGCTGCCTGCTTCGCAGTCAGGCCCTTGGCCAGAGCCACACGGAGCCGGACCGCATCCTTGGCGGCCTGGGTGGACTCCGCCTTAAGGCGGGCGTTTTCCGCCGTGAGGCGCTCGGCTTCGGACTTGCCCGCGTTCTCCTGAGCTTCTTTCCACTCAGAGAGTTCCCGGAGCTGTTCCTTGAGCTGCTTGTTTGCCTCACGCTCAGCCCGTAGGGCACGGATGCCCTCTTCGCGGAGAGGCTCATCTTCGTCGGATTTCGGGGCAGGGGTGGGCTCATCGGCCATGATTCTGATTCCCTTCGAGGGCAGATCCCGCCAACAACGTGGAGGCAGGGTTTAGAGAACGCGGCCCTTGGCCGCGGTAACCCAGGCAGACCCTGAGTAGATTTGGGGCATTCCGGAGTCGATCCATGAAGTGCCGTTGAAGATTTTGCATCCAGAGGATTGAACGCCGACCGGGGTGTTCATGAGCGTGGTTATGTTCGCGGACTCGTTCGAGTCGTAGTAGCGAACATCGTCCACAGTGACCGCGCCTGTACCGGCGGATGCCATGCCCGCTACATAGAAAGTAGCGTTGTTGTTCAGCGTGCCCGCGTTGGCGACGGTGGCAACCGTGCTCCCATTGAGCCAGAGCTTGAGATTGGAGCCGTCGAATGTGAGGGCAACGTGGGCCCAGGTCCCGACCGTAAGGGCGGACCCGTTGGCGGCCACAAGTCCGCCACCGAGACGGGCGTTCCCCTGAAGCACGTTGTGGGTGCTGAAATCCCCGCGCTGTGTGTACAGCGCGAAGTCCGTACTCCCGTTCGATTGCATTGCACCGCAAATGAGGTGCACGCCATTCGTCGGAAGCGCTGACGGTTTAACCCAAGCCATTACCGTACAGGTCGTACCCGTAATTGCCCCCACGGTCCCGGAGGCCCCGGTTGAAGCCGTACCCCCAGTGTTCTGGAATCCAGAACCGGTATGGCCACCGGCTGTGTAGCTGCCTGACGCGACCGTAAGTGGATGACCGCCCCCAGAGTCGTCCGCGATCGTGGACCCCGATCCAGCTCCAAACCCTGCGGAGAACTTCAGGGTCATTGGAGCCTCCTAGGCAGATGGAATCCAGACGTCGTTAGCCGAGGCTCCGGATGGGGATGTGGTCCCACCAATCCAAATAACGGGTTGGGAGATCGAAGGACGGGACGGCCATGCCGTCCCGGACCAGACCGCGAATTGAGCAAAGGTCGTGGTTGTGGGGATGGTCGGCTTCGAGGTCAAATCCGTGTATGACCCTGACGTCGCGACTGTGGCCAGACTGGGTTTTCCCGTAAGGTCCGCATATGCACCGGAGGTGGCTACGGTTGCCAGAGCAGGTTTTCCAGTCAAGTCCGAATACGCGCCCGTGGTCGCAACCGTGGCGAAAGTGGGTTTGTCCGTGATCCCGGCCCACGTCGTGGTCCCAGCTGGACCGGTCGGCCCTGTGGGGCCCGCGGGACCAGTAGGACCCGGATCTCCGGTATCGCCCTTCGGACCGGTTGCACCTGTCGGTCCTGTGGCTCCAGTGCTGCCCTGTGGCCCAGTGGGGCCAGCTAGACCTTGAGGTCCGGTATCCCCGGTGTCGCCCTTGGGTCCCGCGGGACCCGTAGCGCCTGTGGCTCCGGTTGTACCTTGTGGACCGGTGGATCCAGTTGCTCCCTGCGGACCTGTGTCCCCGGTATCGCCCTTGGGCCCAGCCGGACCCGTCGCTCCCGTCGACCCCTGGGGACCAACGTCGCCGATGTCTCCTTTAGAACCCTGAGGCCCTGTAGCTCCGGTTAACCCCTGTGGTCCGGTGACCCCGGTAAGTCCTGTGTCGCCCTTAGGTCCCTGTGGACCCGTCGCACCTTGGGGCCCGGCGAGTCCAGTTAAACCCGTGTCTCCCTTCAGGCCCTGAGGTCCAGTTGCGCCTGTGGGGCCGGGCGGACCCTGAGGTCCAGCAGGTCCCTGAGGACCAGGAATGCCCGTGCCCCCGGTACCAGCAACCGTGACGTTGCCCGTAGCGTCGGGAAGGACCCCGTCCACGGACCGGACGTAGGCGCGGTATTCAGGCGCAACCTCGGCCTCGGGGACCTCGAAGAGGTCCACGGGATCCGCAGACGAGGGGAACAGAACAACTGGCATGTATTTCCGGAAATCCCCGGCTCGGACCTCGACCCGATAGAACCAGGCTCCTGAAGTGAAAGCCGTATCGTCCGTGGCGGGAAGCGTGACCGTGAAGACCCCCGCTTCGATCGGAACCGTAATCGGAAGTGGGAGAACCGTTTTATCGTCAGCAACGTTCAAAACCCGGGACGGGGTAAAAGTCACAGTTCCGGATGAAATCGGGGTGTTCGTGACGTCGACCAGGTTCCCGATGACTGTAACCGTCACTTGACACCTCCCAGTTTTCGCATTTCCGCGAGAATGGCCTTAGTGCCCCCGCCCTCAGCGGAAGCTTTTTCATACAGCCGTTCCGCATCCGCGATGCGATCCGGTAGTTCCTGGTCCTTAGAGAAGACGGGGAACATAGAGCAGTTGCATCCCTCGTGGAAGGACTTTCCACTTCCGCGCTTCTTAGAGCGCGACGTGGTAGTTAGAACCGTAGTCTTGGAGTAGACCGCGCCCCGGGAGGCCAACATGAGGCAGAACGCACAAGCCCCAGGGGAGGGCATGCGGGCAAAGCCCAGCGCAGTCTGATCCTCGTGGATCGCGGACTCGGTGAGTTCCCTGCCGGCGTCTACGACGGCCGAAGACACGGCACGGGCATGGAGCTTGAACGCCTGTGCATGGGCCTCATCTGGCTTCATGCCCTGATTCTGGAGTTGCAGAATCCGTCCCGGTCCGGTTACCAACAGGGAGTGGAGGATCCGATCGGTGTTCAGCTCGGGGATGGGCTGGAACCATGCATCCCCGGGACGAAGGTCGTTGTACGTGACAAGCGCCTGACCTGCGGATTGCGTCCGGAAACTCCGGATGATCTCAAGTAGGATAAGGCTCCACGATCCCGTGGTCTCCGGAATTCGTCGGGGATCCAGAAAGCGCCACGCAGTCAGAGACCGCTTCAGGGCCGCGGCTCGGACAACGTTCTGAGCCGCCTTCCCCGCTTCGGCAATCTGTGCGCTACTGGGCATTGGGGTCTGCCGCCGGGCGTCCGTTTACCAGGGTCTCAGCCAACCCGTCGATGACGTCGGCTTGCTGCTGTGCAGCAAGTTCGGTCCATTCCTCGATCTGGGTCTGAGTAACGTTCGGGAGCATTGCCCACAGGGCTTGCTTCGGAACCCCGGTCGAGGCGAGTTTCTGAATCGCGTCCGCGACCTGAGCCAAGGACCGGGATTCCCGGTCTGCCCACTGGACTTCGGCCGTCTCCGGGAAGTCCAGACCCGCGAGCTTCGAGGCCAGGCGCAGTTGCTGTTCGAAGGCTTCACCCAGGGTCTGTTTATACCCCGTGACCTTCCGAGTAAGCGTGGTCTCAGCCGCCGCGATAGCGTCGGCGGACAAGTTCGCGAGCTTGCCCAGAAGGTAGTGAGCCGGGGTCTGGGACGCAACTGCGAGGTGATGAACCGCGGTCTCGAAGGCGAGGATGTAGCCGTCAAGCGGATCTCCGGACAACTGCCAAGGCTTCGAATCCGGATCCGTGAGAACGTTCGTAATAGCCGGATCCATGACGATAGGCTTAGGACGACCGTTCGCGTCCTTAGCCACCGATACGCCCGAAAACCCGCGTACTTGGAAGGCGCCGTAGTGCTGAACCCGGAGAAGGTCAAAGGAGACCTGATTAATACGGTTCTGAATCGGAATGTTCGGTTCAATCTCGCCGTAACAGTTGCCGTCCAGATCCATATCCGGGGCGTATCTCACGACCGGACAAACACCCGCGTAGTGGAACTCCGGAGCCCCCAGAGCTGGGGGCGGCGTGTAACTCTCCCCGGTTCCCGAATTCGTCTGTGACGGGAACACCGTGACCGGATAGAAAGCCTCGTTGTCGTAGATCCCATCGATCTGACCCGATGTGCTCAGCGTGAAGGTGTATTCCGGCCACAGGTCGGATACGGGGTCCTTCCAGAGCGCGTACATCCTCCGGGCCGCGACGCCACGCATAACGGGTACATTTTTCCCGTCCTTGGTCTCTCCGGGAAGGGTGAGGCCGTAGGCGTAGCCATCGGTCAGGGCCGCAGAGATAATCTGAGTTTGCCGGAGGTCGAAATGATTGGCCTGCCAGATGTCCCAAGCTGGGACGGGCTTTCCCGTGTTCCGGTCGGATCGAACTCCGTCCACAAAAAGCTGTTGCAGAGGTGCGTTCCGAACCATCGGCATAAGATTCGTGACCGAGCGGTCTACAAGCTTCTTGTACTGCTCTGTTGCTTCGCGCGGGACGTACGGCTTATCATGAGTGCCGTTGACGTAACACTGGATCCGGTTCAACCGGCTGAGTTCCTCGGTGATATCTCCGGTGTGTTCGTCAATTAGTTTGCGGAGAGTTTCGGGTGTGAGTGCCACGAGGCCCCCTTGATTAGGGGACCTCGCGTCCCGTCAGAAGTAATAGACCTCTCCGGTACGCCCTGAATCCAAGGACTTTCCGGAGAGAAGGAAGAGCCGACGCCCCACGAGGGCGGCTACGGCCGCGACTGCAAGGTCAACCTTCTTCGGGCTGTCTCGGGTTTCCTTCCCGATAGCCCAACCGAAGATGTTGGATCTAGTCCTCGCATTGTGGAAATGAGTGCGGAGTGCGGCTGACCCATCGTGGGTCAAGGATCCGTCCTCATCGATAGCCTCTCGGACTTCGGCGCACATCTCGGTGAAAAGGCGCATCCGTTCCTTGCCGCCCGGAACCGAGAGACGGAAGTCCCAGAGAACAGCGTTCTTAGGACTTGCCCAGACCGGTATTTGCTCGGAGAAGTCCAGATGCCATTGTTCGATCAGAGACCCCCAGTAACTGGCCTCGTCGCTGTCATCCTTGGCGGGGGAGGGGTCCACCCCGAACCAAGCCACTCGGTAGGTCTCGAAGACCTCTCGAACCCGGGCGTCCACGCTCCCACGGGGAACGGACCAGAATTTCTTCCGCTGAGGATCGTGGGCGCCCTTGGGCGCCTGCCAAAGTCCGAGTTGCATGATATGACCGTCGGACATGCGAACGCCCACGAGGGCGGTAGCATCATCGGACTTCGAGCAATCGAGGAACAGCGCAATCGCGGTCCCGGGTTCCACTGTCTCGGTCCGGGCCTGAGCATCGAATGCATTGGGGATGATGAACGCGGTTTCAGTCGCGGCTACGCCGTTGGCGTAGAATCGGATCGCATCCGCAAGCGTGGTTTCCTCATCGTAGACTTCAGCTAGGATTCGCTCCTGCTTGATCCACGGGGAGTGTGCGTATGCTTGCTTTACGATTAGGGCGTCTGATTCCGGGTCCCCGAATGAGAGTGAGGGGTCAGCCTCTACGCTGACGTACAGGATGTCAGCCATCCTGTTCTTGCCGGAGACCTGGGCTTGCCAGGAGTCGTAGGTCTTCTCCCCAACCGAGCCCCCGCCCTGCTCATGGGCGTTGGTGGCCTCCCAGATCCGGGCCCGACCTCCGGGGGACTTGGCCGCGTTTCGGCGCATGACCCGAGCGACCTTGAGTCCGCCGTTGGACTCGGTCATGTGGTGGGTTTCGTTCAGGAACCCGTCTGTGAACGGGTCGCCCTCTGCGCTTCGCTCTGAGGCCGTCACGACCTTAATACGGGACCCCTGGGCCGATGCTGAGGCGATTAGGCCGGGGGTGAATCCGATCTCCCGGGCTAGCTCCGGAGAAACCAGAGCATTCGCCACGGAGAGGAGTTCCTTGGCCTGGGATTCGGAGTTCGCCCCGATCCCGATTAGGGCCTTCCGGTGCGGCTCGCCCACGGGGCGGCCGGTTTCAGAATCCCATCCCGAGAACCTTGCGGGGCCGAAGGCGCACGCGAGAATCAAGGAGGCATAGAACGGGTCTTTTCCAGCCCCTTTGGCAAGTCGGGTGATGACACGACGATACAGCCAATCCCCGGTCTCGGTAACCGCGAAGGCTAAGACGATTTCCTTTTTCTGAAGAGTCGTGTACCGCCACGGGGTCCCATCCAGGTGATGAATAAGCTTGGATTCAGCCCAATCGATGATCTGAAAGCCGAGAGTCGGAGGAAGCTCCGAGAGGTCCGCGGGCCACGGGATAGTTTCGAGTCCGCCCGTGTCTGGATTTCGATAATAGCCCGCCGGGACTGCGTCCTCCATGCGGGCTCCGATCTGCTATTCCGCGGGTGCGTTGCTAATTTCGAGAGTGCGGGCGTTGCCGCCTGGCACGGGGCTACGGAGAAAGTCGAGAAGACCCGAGTTCAGTTCGTGAATCTCGTATCCGTCCGGCGCAACGTCGAAAAGCAAATCGCGAGGCCCGACCCAAACTACGTCCTTCATTCCTCAAACACCTTCCGGGCCTCGTCGATCTGGGACACGGGTGCGAGCTTGGGCGGGGGAGGGGTCCGATCGATCAGAACCTTGGCCTGACGTCGCTGAAGCTCCGTCATCCCGAGATCCCGCATCATGGCGTGAATAGCAGCGAGCTGCCCGGCCCGGTATCCGGACGTGGACATTTCGTGCACAGCCGCACACGTGACGTAGAGGAAGGCGTAGTCCCCGGACTCAGCGAATACACGGGTCGGGGTCTCCAACATCGAGTCCCAGACCAACCGGGCCGCCTCAGACCAGTCGGGATCCGGGTCGGGAATCCGGGCCGTGGGTTCGTCCGAGGCATCGATACGGGTAAAGCCTGGGGTCGCATCGGCGGCCGTGTTCGGCCGGCCGAGCTTGGTTTCAGGGCGTTTGACGTTTCGGCCGCCCGAGCGGCCGGCTACTCCTGGAATATCGGCCTCCCGAAGACAATGGCGAAGGCGTGGGGGCGAATCCCACCACTAATTCCCAGAAGGCCGTTCCCGAGCGAAATCCTGAATCCGATCGGTCCTGTGCCTACTGCCCGGTAGTGATGGAGGCTGACCCGCCGCTTGAGGAAGGTACGATGAGACGACATTAAGGCTCCTACCTGCGGTTTTAACGGAACGGGGCTGAAACTTAAACTGAGGGTGAAAAGTTTATTCGCCAAGCACACTGGCAGACGCTATGCGGACCGATGTGGTGATCATGAAAATCCGGGGCACCCCCCACCCCATACCAAGATCCACGACGAATGTCAACCCCCGAATTCAAGATCTTTTTCAGGCTCTCGGGAGGTGATCAACTAACCGGATCAGAGGTCTGATCGTCTGCCTTCCTGGGCCGGCCAGGACGCCGCTTAGGCGGCTCATCCGCGGTCTCGGGGTCCTGAGCCAGGATCTCCACGATCCCGCGCTCAGCGAGCCACTCAGCCGTAGCCTGGGGTCTCTCGACCACGTCCCCAGCATTGACGTTGGCCACGTCTATCAGGAACCGAACCTCAGCCATGGTCATACTCTCCATCCTCAATCTGTGCGAGGGCACTCGTTACACGTTCATTGGCCCGAGCACAGACCAGGTCCAAGGCAGAGGCTGCGTCCTGATGCCCAGCCCTAGCTACCTCAAGCCCACCATCCCCGGTGAATACCTTGGCCGTGAATCCAACCCCGTCCGCATTGGAGACCAGCGTCAGGACCGCATCGGATCTCATCCTCTCGACCAACAGGTCTTGGATCACGAGCGATAACGCACTGTCCGTGAAGTGTTCGTGCATCTCAGCCTCTCTAAATGCGACCCGGATGTTTGAGTGTGGGTCTACGTCCTGACCGCCTCATCCGGCCGCGAGCGGCCTCCTGAGCCGTCTTCTGTCTGTGGTGCTGGGTGCAGATGGCCTGAAGGTTGCCCAGGCCGTCAGAGCCGCCCTCAGCCCTCGGGATGATGTGGTCCACGGCTGAGGCCGGGGACTCACAGCCCGGGACCTCGCATCGGCCTTGAGACCGCTTTCGGGCACGAGCCCGATTGGCGAAGTACTCAGCCGAGTACGGGACGAAGTCCGAACGCTTGGTCCAGCTCAAGGGCTCAGAATCGATCGGAGGGCTCGGATGGTTACCGAGGTCAGTTCCACACCCTCAGCGCCTTCTAGCCATTCGAGAAGGTGATCAATCCTGGCCTGAAGTTCGTCCGTTGTCTCAGCCATCCTCGGTCACAACTTCAAGGGACCGGGTGTCGGCGACCGAGATAGGGCCACTCACGCCCGTGTCCGTGATTGCAGCTCTCCGGACCGCGGTCACGACGTCGGACGCGTCCCATGGACCTTCGTTCCCGAGATAGCCCAGAGCCTCAAGATTCCCGGATCCGATGGCCGTACGCCCGGACCGGTCCGAAACTACGGCCCCGTTGTCGTAGACGGCCGCGAAGCGGCCTCTCGTGGCCACGAGGACATGAATCCCACCCAGGTAGGTCTCATCGAGGTTCAGAATCCGACCTTCCAGCGTGGACCTCATCTCCGGCACGATCCGAGTAACCACGAACCGCATCCAGTCCACGTCCTCCTTGGGCCGGTACGTGGGCCAGTCCATCCCGTACCTCAGAACCTGAGCGGTCCGGACATCGCCCGCGCATCCGACCACGTATCGATCCGCGACCCAGAGCTTCGGCTCCTGGTTCTCAAGCTGGCTTGAGCCAGCCGTGGTCTGCCGGTCCGCGGCGAGGATCACCCCGGACTTGTTCTTGGCCGCAACGATAACGGTCATGGATTCCCTCTCTTTCAACCAACAGGGACACGATGTACTAACTGGAGTACACTGCGCGGAATGACTTCGGAGAAGCAGCCGCTAGATTCGAGCCTGTGGTGTTCGATGTGCTCTGCACTGATACCCAGGGAGCCTTATGCCGAATTGACCATCTTGTGGCGGGATCTAGGCGTCGAAGCGCAAACATTGTGTTCGTCCGTTTGTTTTATGGATCTAATGAGCCAATGGACGGAACATATCAACCAAACCTAAGCGGAGAGCCGAGGAATCGAACCCCACGGGCTTGCGCCCGCCCCCGGATTTCGAGGCCGGGTGTCCACCATTGGACTGACTCTCCAGATTGACCGACCGGGATTCGAACCCGGATCTCCCCAGCTAAGGGCGCTCTCTCCGTTGAGCTACCGATCGGAGCTAGACAGTCACGTCCTAGGAAGACTGTCCGCGCACAGGCGGCAGGACTCGAACCTGCGACACGTGGTTTTGGAGACCACTGCTCTACCACTGAGCTACGCCAATAGAAGCCCCTGCGAGATGGACTCTCACCACAACGGGATTGACCGTCCCGCCACCTTGCGTGCACGCAGGGGAACTGAGTCCAGCCGACCGACCGGGAACTAAAACACCGGGACGGAGCCTTTAGGGCTGGAAGTTAAGTGATACTATGCCAAGATGAAGGCAAGTGAAGTGATTGAGCGGATGCAAGAACTCATTCGAGCCTGCGGGGATCTTGACGTAGTCGTCTCCACTGAGCACTTAGGAATACTAAGTGTCGGGGAGGTTGAGTATGAGCACCCCTCGGTAATCAAAATCCAAATTAACGACTAAGCTCCACGGTCGGACACCGGGACGTGACCCCGGCTTACGGCAAAGGACGTGACTCCGTCTCAACCGTGGAGGCCGGCCTGGGCAGGGGAGTCAACCCCGACGCGGAGAGGGACGCGTCAAGGGGGGCTCAGAACCCCGCTCAGGCCGGAACTTGAGGCAGACCCTGTCTGGTCCGCAGGCGCGCCTCGCGCGCGTTAGGATCCGGACTGGAGTCTGAAGTCCTTAGACCCGGGAACCTACCGTAAGTAGGTTACTCGGTATCAAAGTCTTCATGATCCATGTGGGATCTTAAGATCTAGGGTTGAATCCCCAACTCCATCCGGATTAGCCAACCCTTTCGGTTGGCTCCTGTAGGAGCCGGAATCTCAGTTTTAGTCTTCATCCTTAAGTACCCGTTACGAAGTTCAAAACCGTCCTCCTGTGTGACGCACTTCACATCTAGGGTCTGGGGTCTCGGGGCTTCGACCTGGGCAAACGTCTCTGCGCTAGTCCATCCGGGTGATGTCCGAGGATCCACGCTTTACATCTGGACAGTCCAGTCGTAAAGTAGTTCGTGTCAGGCCCCGAGGGGTAGGACAGGGACCCGAGAGGACAACGGCCGGGACCTCGTAACTACACAGGCTCAACTCCGGTGGAGGGCGCACAGAGAGTGCCCCGGGACCGAGCTAAGTGCCGCGGGCTCGCCACGAATAAGCCCGCAATCGCCACCCGGCTAGGCAGCCGGGGACAAGGTCAAAGAGAAGACCCTGGCGGGTTGCGAAGGACGGTTAGACGTCGGATTTCCGATTTACCAGTCCGCCCGGCACAGGCGCCTTAGTCTCCAACGGGGTTCGATTCCCCCGGGTGGCACTTGCGACTTTTGATCTACCGTGGCTCGTCCGCTGCCCTCCGCGGCGAACACCCCTGATCCGGGCTCCTAGCCGCCGTGAGCGGCGGCTGGTCGAGCCCTCCAAACATCGAAAGGAGCCGATCATGAAGAAGTCGCGTCTGGCGGAGGCCAGACTGCGCGAGGGGTTGGCGCGCTTCAGCGCGATGCTGATCGAGCAGCGGGACACCAAGGCGAAGCTCTACGCCTACTGCTCCTTCGAGGAGGACCGGATGCGCGCGAACGAACTCGCCGACACGCTCGACTTTCTCCACGCCGTTACCCTCGGCGAGTTCGGCGCCGAGAGCGGTGCGGGCTTTCCGATCATGCGGAAAGCCTGAGAAGGGCTTGGGCTCCCAGTCGTCGCATTAACGACGGCTGGTCGAGCCCTCCAAACTTTGAAAGGAACAGACTGTTGTCGGATGTTAGTATCAAAATCGCGTTTCAGTACGGGCGACTGACCGAGGCTGTGAGGCTTTACCTCGCAGGCTCTGCGGATCGAGAATGGCTCGAAGAGCAGTACAACAAGATCGAGGACGATTTCTACGCCGCGCTCGGTGTGGATCGTCCGTCATGACCGCCCATGGGCTCACGGAAGCGGACCTTGCCTACAGACGGGCTCTGGGCCTCTCTGAGACGTCCGAGTTCCCGAAGTGTATCGGGACGCTCGCAGGCGGAGGTTCACCCGCCAGGCGCCGCCTGGCGGCTCGGAACTCATCCAAGTGCTCACGGCCTCCACGTGGCGTGCGCTTGGATCAGGAACAGGACCGGAGGTCCAGATGTTGATCTGGATAATCCTCGGGGCTCTAGCCTGGGGGCTCGGGGTCTTCCTCGTGTACTCCTCCGTGGTCTCTGTTCGGGATCGCGTGGAACGCGCCCGCAGACGGGGCTTGATTGACCAGGAACGCGAGATCCAGACTGCAATGGCCAACATCGACGATGAGATCCGCGAGCTTTTGAGTCAGGACCGCGGCCGTGACCAGGGACTTTAGTCCCAAGTCTGAATCACGTTCAGGTCTCCGCAACCCATGCGGACGCTGTGAAGCGTACCGCCGTTCGGGTGAACACGTTTGAAGTTTCAACAACCGGGTGTGACGTCCGGCACGATCTTGTAACCCGGTTCATCCGCAGGTAAAGAACACCTTACCCAGAAGTAACTACGAGTAACAGCCCCCGCTCTGCGCACCCGGGACCAGGGATTCCGCCCCTAGCTGTGAGTAACTTTCATGGCTAGCGTCCCGATGACTGGGTGACATTGAACGCAAGCACCGGAGGGAGGTTGCCATGACCAACAGTCCAGAAGTAAAGTTTCGGTTACTGTCTACTCCCGGGGAGTGTAGAAATGCCACCGAAACCGCGCATCTCCCGCGCGCAGGTCCTGGCCATGCTGAGGCAGGGTAAGAAGCCGGCCCAGATAGCAAAAGAGCTAGGAGTGTCCCGGCAGGCTATCAATCATCATCGTCGGACGATGGATGTGAAAACCCCGCTTCAGGTGGCTCAGGAGAGCATCCCGTGGAAGAACGTAGACCCGGAGCATAAGAAGTCGAGCGTATGGGCACGGATTGTGAACCATGCCGAATTCCTGGCCACGGGCGGACGCGGAATGTCCGAGCGGAAGCTTGAGTTACTTGAGGCTTGGTATCGGAATCTGGAAGACCTGGACGTGGTCGTTGAATACGACCCGTCCGAGCCCCCGAAACCCAAGGCGCGGTTCGGAGGGTGGAAGTACGTACCCCGCGAGGATCGGGACGGCTCATTGCTCCTGAGGGTCAATGCGCACGTCGAGATGACGGACGCGGCTTACGATCTTTGGCGCATCCCGGAGAGACGTCCGGAGGTAGCGTGAATAAACGAGGCGGTGGGAAATGTGGAACGGGGAACTCGTATCCGAGCCAACCTTGCTATACGTGACTGTGACCGAAGGAATCATGGTCGTGGTCCGGTCCGTGGCCGTCCCTCTGGACGGCCGGGTCTTCGCTCCGGTGGCCGCAATCCTAGCCGAGGTTTGCACGACCTTGGTCTCATACGAAGAGGACGAAGATCCGGACATGATGATGGGTAGAGCCGTGACCGAGGTCAGGGACGTTCATTCGACTTGTCCCGGGGTGAGGGCCCCGCATACATGTCGGGCTCCGATCGGAGCTGAAACGGAAAGACGCGTTGAACAGGAGGCAGCGTGAGCCGGAGCCAAGACTTCCCCACAGGCGAGGGCCACAAGCCGTATTACTCGGTCTCGAAATACAAGACTATGAAGGACTGTCCCTATCGGTACTGGCTCGAACGGGTCGAGAAGGTGTGGCAGCGGCCGGCGGCGTGGTTCGCCCATGGAACGGCCTTTCACACGGCCGCTGAGGAGTTCGAACGCTCTGGGCGGACCTTGACCCTGGATCAGGCTCAAGATGCCTTCAGGGACGCGTACGTGGCCGGGATCAACGAGGCCACGTCTGAGACTCCGAACATGGCGTATTGGTTCTCGTCCGGGCACTACAAGGGCGCGGCCGACGTGGAACGTCGATTCGAGATCGGCCTTGAACAGGTGACCGGGTATCTGGAGTACTACTCCGAGGTAGCACCTCGGGAGGTCATCTGGATCACGCCCGATGGAACGCCTGCTATCGAACTCGCCTTCGATGTCGAGTTCGGCGGGATCCGGGTGGTCGGGTACATAGACCAGGTCCCCGAGGTCCAGCCCGCGATCCCCAAGCCGAAGTCGAAATCCAAGGCGGCCGTAGCCGCCTACGAGAAGGCTTTGGCGGAGACCGCTTACAAGCCGATCCCCCGGGACTTAAAGTCCGGGTCGACGCCCGGGGACGCGTTCCAGCTCGGGACGTACTCCGCGGCTCTGGACGTCCTGTACGGGCTCCGGGCCGACACGGGGGACTACTGGATGGCCGGGACCCAGAGCCGGAAGGCGGGGCCAACCAGGCCTTACGACCTCACGGATTGGACTCCAGAGGCGGTTGGGGCCGAATTCCAGTGGCTGGACCAAGAGGTTCGGGCCGAAAGGTTCGATCCGACCCCCGGACCTCAGTGTCGGCGGTGCTCCGTGGCGGACTCTTGTGACTTTTCTCAGGTCTAATACTTTACATCTGGACAGTTCGAAAGGTAAAGACGATGACTGATCGATTGGACCCGTACGAGGTCTACGCCGAAGACCCGATTCCCGAACCGAAGCCGAGGTTGAAGGCGTCGTTGATTCGACGCCTGGACTATGTCATTCAAGAAATGACCTCAATCGGGGTCCACCTTCCGACTCTGCCCGAGATGTCGGACGCGGACGAAGCGCTGAGGGCGCTTCGGCACCTCAAGAAGCAACTCGAAGGGAACAAATCATGATCATCGACAAGTCGGCTAAGAGGGCCGGTTAATGGCCCGCGATCGTGATCCCGAGCCGAGATACCGGGTCTTGGTCCGGTACAGCCTCGAAGACCCGAAGTGGTACGAGATCCACCGCGGACCCGTGAACGCGTTCTTCAGAGCGAAGCTCGCGGGCACACCTTCGGTGATGCGGCGAGTCTATCCGATCCCGACTGAGCGGGACGTGGTCAAGGTCTTCAACCTCCATCCCGATCTTTCTCTCATGGAGAAGTATCTGGACAACTACTACGTGATTGAGGGCAGTGTTGAGGATCGGCCGAATCGAAGGGCCGATTTCGAGTGGCTGGAATTCATTCAGAGACGAGAGGCGGAGATCGCGTGACTAAGGTAGGGGACTGGCTCCGGGGGACAGCTACGGACTCCGGACTTCCGAACGGTGAGGCGTATGAGGGCGAGTTTCGGGGCAAGACCGATACCAACGGATGGCCCCTAGTCTACGGAGATCGAGGGCCTTGGTTCTTGGACTCCGGTAAGCCGATCGAGATTGTAACCCCAGAACGGCCCCTTGTGGGCCCGGCTCCGGAGCCTGTGGAGGGACCGTACTTCCAAGGCCCGTTCAGGTACCGAAGTGACCGGATTCTGGCCAGGGATGGCTCCGTGGTCCTGCACACGGCCGACTGGATTACGGCCACGTTCGGACGAGAGATACGAGAACAGTTCAGTAAGTACGTTGCCGAGGCGCTCAACGCCCGAGTTTTCGGGGAGGAATAGCGGCATGAATCAAAGAATTGCTCGTCCGGTCCGTCAAGGACGCCTTGATCATGGCGTACGCGGAGTTTACTTTGGCCCATACGAACGAGCCGTTTACCATCGGTAAGCGAGTTGAGTACCAGGCCAAGGCAGCCACGGCAACGGTGCTTCGCCAGGTGGCCGATAGCTTCGGCCGGGGCGGTACGGAGACCCTGGTCTATATCGCTCAGGATCTTCGAGAACTCGCGTATGGGATCGAGTATGAATCGTGAGCCGACCATGCGATTGTGACCCCCCGTGCCGGAATACATACGGCGGACGGTCCCAGCTTTATCGCGGGATCGTGTGGTCGAAGCTTATGAACGAGGACGCGAAAACGAGTAACGAAGGAGAGGAACAAGATGACCAAATACAAGAAGGGTGACTGGCTTCGGGGGACCGCGTCGCTTTCCGGTCTTCCGAACGACGAGGTCTACGAGGGTGAGTTTCGTGGCGAGTATGACGATTGGCATGGGGATTGGCCCAGGGTCCATGGCTCGGACGGCGATTCGTGGTATTTGGACCCGGCCGAGCCGATCGAGGTGATCAAGCCCCAGTTGTCGTTTATCGGTCCGAAGCCGGAACGGGTCGAGGAACCGACTGTTACAACTCCATTCCGTAGTGCCGGTGCCTTCATCTACGATGCGAGCGACAACTACATGGGTAAAATTTCCGGATTCGCAACAACTGGGGCGCAGGATCGAGCCCTTGCTGAACTGGTCCGGGATCTCCTGAACAAGCACTTCGGGGCATGACTGTCTGCAAAGACTGCATCTCCGAGGGCGTGAAGACCCGACGCCCGGCTCCGCATCCGGGCCCGCGGTGCTCGACCCACCTCAGGGCCCGGAAATTGGCCCTTAGAGCCCGCTCACGGGCTCAGTACGTGGAGCGGACCTACTCCATCACCGAGGCCCAGTACCAAGCCCTGTATGAAGCTCAGGGCGGGGTCTGTGCCCTCTGTCGGCGGGCCAAGGGAACGGGTCGGAAGCGCTTGGCCGTGGACCACGATCACAAGTGCTGTCCGGGTCCGGTCTCGTGCGGGGAATGCGTCCGGGGTCTGCTCTGTACCTCGTGCAACAAGGGCGTGCTCGGACACGCCCGGGATGAGGTCGAGTTCTTCGAGCGTGGGATTGAGTATCTGACAAACCCGCCCGCTCGGCGGGTGTTGAATTGATAGGAAGTTTTGAAAGGCAACTTTGTTCTTCCGTATCGTGTTTGTGAGTCTGGCGTTGTGGGGCATCACTGCGATCCTTGGTCTGTCCCTCGGGTTCTGGGGCTTGCTCGGTGTGAGCACGCTCGGGGTGCTTGCTGCGAGAAGCGCACTCAGCTAATGACCGGATGGCGTTGTCGCGTGGTCCGGGACTCCAACAACAGGCCGGTTATCTATCGGCTGGTCAATGGTGAACCCCAAGACAGATGGGATCGAGAGACCCGGACTTGGGTCCCGGTTAGAGAGGTGGAGGATTAAAATGGGTAAGTGGAAGTACTTCGTGGTCAAACACGATGACGCGTTCTTTTATCGGGTGGAGCGGGAAACGAACATCCCGCGTGTTCAGTATCGGACTTCCAAACTGGGATGGGCCAGTTCGGCCTGGAGCGGATCTGAATTTTCGATCGACTTCCTGGACAGACTCCAGCCAATCTCCAAAAAGAAGGTCCGGGCTGCGATCAAGCCCGCTCCGAAGGCTGAAACCCCGAAGCCTCGGACGCTGGTTTCGGTGGACAAGGAGGGATCTCATCGCCGCTCGTACGAGCGAGCTTATGAGGTTTCCCCGGGCCGGTTCTCCTGGGCGCAATCCCGCGCTGAGGCTGAAGAGTTCGTGAACTCTTCGAGTTCGTTCAAGGGTTGGACCCTGCCGAACAAGTTCTACCGACTCGTGGATGTCGAGACCGGGGAAGAGGTTACGGAATGATTGATCAGATCGACTACAAGGTCCGCAAGGAGGCTTTGGATCAGGCCCTTAGGCACGTGGACTTCAACACGCCCGAGGATGTGGTCTTGAGGACCGCAGAGGCGTTCTACGCGTTCCTTATGGGTGGGGTCGAGGACACGGAACCGGAGCCCGCAACCCTTCCGGAGCCCATGACTAAGTATCGGTACTTCGTAACGAATCGCGATTCGAAGTATCGAGTTCTTTCGGGTGCCGGGCCCGATGCCCGCGCTGAAGGCTACTTCGGAGGCAAGTGGCTGCCCTCGGCGTCCCTGACCTTCGAATTTCTCAACAATGAACCGAGTACGCGTGAGGTCGAATACGCAGACCTCTTCGGGTGATCTCTTCGGGCCCGATACTTTACATCTGGACGGAGGTGATCCATGGGCGAGGTCATTTCCTACGCCCTAGCCCTGACGGCCCGAGGCTACTCCTGCTTTCCGGTCACGGTAGGTGTGGACGAAGACGGAGATAAAGACCTGAGATTCCCCGGTCCGTGGGGCTCGGGGGAGTACCCCGAGGATCCAGACGAGATCCGGGATTTGTTTTCCGGATACACGGGCTTAGTGATCAACACAGGCCTATCCGGACTCGTGGTCCTGGACATCGACACGAAGCACGGACAAGACGGCTTCGCCGCCCTGAAGGCGGCCGGGGTCGAACTCCCGGACACCCCGGTCAAGGCCCGGACCCCGTCCGGGGGTGAGCACTGGTTCTATCGAGAGGGTTCGGTCCCGGTTGAATGCTCTCAATCCAAGATCGCGGCCGGGGTGGACATCCGGGCCCGGGGCGGAATCGTGGTGGGGCCCCCGACCGAGGTTCCCGGGTACGGCCAGTACGAGTTCCTAGATCTCGCGGGCATGGTTTCGGTGTCCGAGCTTCCGGAGTTCCCGGATTCGATTGCCGAGACCCTGAGGTCGGCTCCGACCAAGGTCCGGGTGGTCGAGGAACGGCCAGCGCTGACTACGGATCAGCGCAAACGGATGCAATCCAAGTTCGATCAGATTCTCACGGGCCTGTCCCGGATGGAGGATGGGACTCGAAATGCGTCTATGCGCCGGATGATGATCCGGCTCTTCGGTCTCGGGATGACCCTCGGGGAAAACCCCGAGGTCGTGGCTGAGCTTGCCCGTGCCGCGTATTACGACTCGGGGGGGGTTGCGGAGCGGGAACTTGAGTCTTTCATCGAGTGGGCCTCAGAACACGCGCAGTACGAGGTCCCTGAGGAGGATACGGACGAAGCCTTTGAGGCTGAGGTTGCGGCTCAGATCCGGAAGGCCCGGGTCGCGGAAGAGGCCAAGGCTCGGATGAATCCGGTTCGGGTGGCCCGGGTGTCCGATGACGACGTGCTGGAGTTTGATCCCGAACTCGGGGACGGGGACTGGTTGATCAGCGGGGTCCTTCCCCGTGCGGAGACCGTGATCCTGTTCGGGGTCCCAACGGCGGGCAAGTCCTTCTCGGCTATCGACCTGGCCATGGGTGCCGCGACCGGGACCCAGGCTTGGGGTGAGGAGATCGAGCAGGGCCGGGTTCTGTATCTCGCGGGCGAAGGCACACGGCGCCTGGCCGTGCGTTGGAAAGCCTGGGAGGCGTTCCACGGGGTCCAGCCGGACCCGGGGCAGGTTCAGTACCGGAAGATGCGGTTGATCTTGTCCTCGGACGAATCCGTGGCCGAGCACCAGGAGCTGGTCCGCCGGCTCCGGCCGGACCTCATCATCGTGGACACGATGCTCCGGGCTTCAGAAGGTCTGAGCCTGGAGAATCCGGCTGAGGCGTCCCGGATCATCGCTCAGCTCGACCGGGTCCGAGAGGCGAACCCCGGGGCTGCGCTTGTGGTCTTGCACCACCCGGCGAAGTCCAACCCCGACAAGCCCGCGGGTTCATACCCGATCGAAGGCAACGTGGACACGATCTTGAAGTTGCAGGACGAAGACGGGATCCGCACGTTGGCCTCTATCAAGAGCAAGGAGAACGGGTCTTGGCGCAAGACGTTCGAACTCCGTGGGGTTCAGATCCCCGGAACTCAGCTCAGCTCAGCCGTGTTCGTGCCGAGCATGGAACGGCGGTCGTCGCCGTGGAACGAATGAAAGGCAGTACATGACGAGCAATCGCATTTTAGCCTGGGATATCGAGACCTCACCCCATTCGGTATACCGATGGGGGCTCTGGTCCAAGAGTCCCGTGGCCGTGAACCAGGTGATCGAGGTTGGTGGGGTTATCAGCTTCGCCGCCCGATGGGTCGGCGAGCCCAAGAAGAACATCGTATACCGGGACATCCGGGATGAAGACATGTTCGAGACCGCGTATTCGCTTCTGGACGAAGCTGACTCTTTGCTGTCCTGGAACGGAAAGGGCTTCGACACGAAGCACATGAAGACCGAGTTCACTAAGCGCGGATGGACTCCGTTCTCTCCGGTCAAGGAAATCGACATGCTGAAGGACGTTCAGCGTGAGTTCCGGTTCGCCTCGAACAAACTGGAGTTCGTCGCCCAAACCCTTCTCGGGAAGGGCAAGCAGTCCCACGAGGGATTTGGCCTGTGGGTCAAGTGCCTTGAGGGCGATGAGAAGGCTTGGGCCCGGATGGAGCGGTACAACAAGCAGGACGTGCATCTTCTGATCGATCTGTACAATCGCCTTCTCCCGTGGCTCAAGGTCCCGAACGCCAACCTGTTCGACGGCAAGGGTTGCCCTCAGTGTGGATCGGGCAAGATCCAGAAGCGCGGGACCACACCAACCCTGGTTGGTCTGTATCAGCGGTACCACTGCCAGAGCTGCGGTCACTGGTCGAGGTCCGGTAAGTCGCTCAACCTCGTGGAGCTGCGATGATTACGGATCTGCTCCCTGAGATCTCGCGAGCCGCGGAGAGGGTCGCTAAAGACTGGTCCGCGGTCACGGAGTCGGATGATCTGTACCAGGACATGGTCTCCCACATCCTGGATCGGGACCACGCCGAACGGATCCTGGACATGGAGCCCGGGGATCGGTGGTCCACGCTCCGGAAGATCGGGACGCAGATCGCATCCCAATCCCGGACGGACTTCGACCATTTCACCGGGAATTTTTTCTACTCGACTCAGGATGTCCGGTCGATCCTCGGAGCCGGGGCGCTAACCGGAACCCGGGAACAGACCAGCACCGAGCGCGTGGATATTGACCGGGGTATGAAGCTTCTCCGTAGCCGGAATGCGGGCTACTCGGACCTGATTGAGCGGCGGTACATGTTCGGGATCCGGATCGAAAACCGGATGACCCTGACCCGGGCTGTGGATGCTCTGACCGAGTGCATGAACCGGGCGCATATCAACCGGGACGCGGCTCATATCGAGGGTCCGGGGACCCGGCTCGTCCTAACCAATGCCCAAGCCAGGGCGCAGACCGAGAGGGAGTACTGATGGCGGATCCGTTCGACAAGGCGAAGAAGGCAGACGAGGCGAAGGCAGGACTCCGGATTTCGCTCTCGGGTAAGACTGCGAACTCATCGGAGGCCGGGATTATCAACATCTCGGGCACGGTTGAGGAAGTGGCCGAGTTCCTGAAGCTCGATCCGAAGTCCGAGGTTTTCGTTCGCTCGCCGTTTGCGGCGATCGTGGGGACCTGGAACGCGGGTCATCACTGGGCCCAGGGCGACTACGCAGCCAAGGGTAAGCAGGCCCGTTCGGGAAAAGCCGAGGGCTGAAGCCAGGTCAGCCTGTAGGGTCCGTAGAGGCCCCTGGATGGATGCCTGAGGCTTCAGAATGTAACCACGGGATGCGGGTGTATGCGTCCGGTGTGGATCGGTCAGGGAAAGTCTGGCACGCGTGGGCGTGCCGGGGTAAAAAGTGTGACTACGAATACCACAGGAAAGGTACACAATGAGTGACTGGGATCAATTTGGTGGTCCGAGTAGCGGTCCTGGATTTCGCTCCTTGGAGAAGGACGGGGATGAGATCATTGGGACGATCCGGAAGATCGGCCAGACCCAGCCCTTCGAAGATATTGTTCCCCGGGTGTTCATGACCTCGGACGAGGGTGAGGAGTTCCACTACGACGCTACGTTGACGTGGATCCGGAATGCGCTTCTGCGTGAGCGTCCGGAGCCGGGCACCAAGATCAGGATTTGGCGTGGACCCAAGAAGGGGAAGCAGGTCACGGGCGGGGTCGAGGTCTTGAGTGATGGGGGACTGGAGAAGGTCAAGCCCAAGACCGCGGCGAAGCCGGCGGAGTCCTCCTCGGATGACCTCCCGCCTTTCTGAGGTTCGATACTTTACATCTGGACGGCGGGACTTCGGTCCCGCCTTTGGGAGGACTAGTGAACGGACCTGTCATCGGGTCGTTGTGCACGGGATACGGCGGTCTCGATTTGGCGGTTCAGTCCGTTTTCGGCGGTGGACCCGCTTGGTGGTCGGACGTTGATCCCGGACCGATCCGGGTTATTGAGCATCACCATCCTGAGATTCCAAACCTCGGGGACCTGAAAGTCATCGACTGGTCCTCGGTGCGTGGGGTCGACATCCTCACGGCTGGCTATCCGTGTCAGCCCTTCTCGAATGCGGGTAAAAGACTTGGCACCGAAGACCCCAGACACCTTTGGCCCTGGATCGCGGACGCCGTTGGCGTACTACGACCCAGCCTCGTCATCCTGGAAAACGTCGCCGCCCACCTCCGGCGAGGATTCGACATTGTCAGCGCGGACCTTGCCGGCTTGAGGTATCGCGTCGCATGGGGGGGTTGTATCCGCTGCCGAAGTCGGCGCCCCTCATCTCCGGAAACGGCTCTACGTTGTTGCTGAAAACGCCAACGTCGAACCTCGGTTCGAATGGCGGCAGTCAGCATCCGGACAAGCGGAAGGCTGGTGGGCATGGCCCGACATTGGCAGACGAGGTGGAGTGGCTATTGCCAACGCCGCGAGCCTCGGACGGGTACAAGGGGGGGCCGAATCAGCGGGGCAGCTCTGGCGATCCGATGCTCCCGATGGTGGCGGTAACGCTCCTGCCCAGGATTGGGTCCAGTACACCGAAGCCATCCGCCGATGGGAGAGCATCCTAGGTGTCCCCGCGCCAGCACCGACTATTCCGGGCGCACGAGGCAGCCGGAAGTTGAGCCCGTATCTCGTTGAATGGATGATGGGCGTGCCGGGCCGTATCACCAATGTTCCGGGTCTCACCGTGAACGAACAATTGAAGCTGGGTGGCAACGGCGTCGTACCCCAGCAGGCCGAGTATGCAATCCGGGAACTCTATTCACGTCTATAGGAGAGAACTGTGGGCACCCCATCCGGAACCCTGATCTTCGATGTGGAGACCCACAGCCGGCATCTCCTGTACCAGATGGAGCCTGAGGAATACGTCCGGCTGATCGGGTACAAGTGGGCGGACGATTCCGAAGTCCAGATCACGACGGACCTTGAAGAACTGAGGTCCGCGATCCTGTCAGCCCGATGGATCATCGGGCACAATGTCCACGACTTCGACCTCCGAGCCGTCTTCGGTATCCGATCGGACATCCCGGTTCAGCTAGCGATTGAGGGCCGGGTCTACGACACCTGGACTCACGCGGTCCTGGTGAACCCGGCGCCATTCCAGTACACGGATCGGTTCGGGAAACCCGCCCTTGCGGACAGCCCCGAGGCCATGACCAAATGGTTCAGCTTGGACGAACAAGCCCATCAGCTCGGGGTCGCCGGCAAAACTGCGGACCTCAAGGCCCTGGCCAAGGAGTTCGGGGGCCCGGACCTTTCGCTGAAAGATCGGATCGCAGGTGGGTTCGGGCGGATCCCGGTGGATGATCCGCGGTACGTGTCCTACCTCAAGGGCGACGTGTTGGCCTCTGAGCGTGTGGCCAAGGCCCTCCTGAAGCTAGGGCCCCTGAACAAGTACGCGATGCGAGAGCAGGAGATAGAGGCCCGGAAAGCGGTCATCAGCTCGAACGGTCTCAAGCTGGACCGGGACAGGGCCCAGGCCCGGGTGGACAAGCTCGCGGCCCGCCGCGAGGTCATCATGCGGGACTTGGTGTCTCGATACGGGCTTCCCGACAAGGGAGCCTCACCTTGGGCCACCGACCCCGGTAAGGCCGCGATTCTCGCGGCTCTGGCCGATCACGGGATTCGGCCGGACACTGTGGACTGGCCGAAGACCCCGGGGTGGGACAACCGGGACGAGAAGCTGGCCGAGGCCAAAGCCAAGATCCGGAAGCTTCGGAGCGAGGTTTCCGAGTGGAAGGCCGAACTCCGGGAGGCCAAGCTCCGGCCCGTGTCCCTTCGGGCACGGGAACGGTGGATCGTCAAGAACCAAGAGAAGATTCAGGGTCTCCAAGCCGATCCCTTGGGCCCGGCCTTCGGGCTCTCGCTCAGCGGCGAGACCCTGATCGAGCTGACCTCGGGAACGCCGGCTGAAGACCTCGGATCCGCTCTGGCCGAACTCAAGGGCCAGAGATCCTTGGCCCAACTCGCTCTGGACTCCGTGCACCCGGATGGGTTCGTGCATCCGGAAATCACGATGCTCCAGAGATCGGGCCGGTGGTCGACCACGGAGCCCGGACTCACGATCTGGGACAACAGCCATAAGGACTACTTCCTCCCGGATTCGGATGAGGATGTGCTCCTGGAGTTCGACTACTCGAACGCGGACGCGAGAGCGGTCGCGGCTGAATCCGGGGATGAACGATACGCAGAGAGGTTCGAGCCCGGGGCGGATGGACACCTGATCAACGCCTGGGCCGCTTGGGGCAAGGACGTGGTTGGGACTGATAAGCACGACCCGGTCACGGCTGAGTACCGGCAACTGGCCAAGCCTGGAGGCCACGGTTGGGGATACCGAATCGGGGCCAAGAAGCTAGCCCGGACCTGGGGCAAGTCCGAGGAGGACGCGAAAGCGTTCCTGGAGAACATGAACAAGGCGTTCTCCCGGGTCGTGTCCTGGCAGGAAGCCATGACTCGGTACGCCCGGACCAACGGTCACGTCCTCAATGACTGGGGTCGGATCATGGTCGTGGACAAGGGCCGGGAGTTCACTCAGGCCCCGGCTCTGATCGGGCAGTCCACGACCCGGGAAATCATTTGTGACGCTTTGCTCAAGATGCCCGTGCACGTCCTGCGTCGGGTCAAGGCTCAGATCCACGATGCGCTCCTGATGTCTGTCCCCCGGGAGAACTGGCAGGAATGCCGGGACTATGTCCTCGGACTCATGGCCACGTCCCATGAACCGGGTCACGGTAAGGGGCAGAGGATCGAATTCCCGGCGTCCGCAGGGCCGCCTGGAGAGAACTGGCTTGAAGCCAAACATGATTGAGAGGAAGTAAAGATGGCGCTGTATGCCGAGGACAAAATTCGCGATCTTGAAGAGGAAGTTGAGTATCTTAAGGAAGATGCCAAGGACACGGAGGCTGTTCTTGAGGCATTCGCCGACGACCTGAAGAGCGCGGAGAAGGAACTAGACCGCTTAGACGAGAAGATCAAGAAGGCTGCGGACAGTCTTCAGGTTCTCGGTGAGGTCCCGCTCCGGGATCTGGAAGCGTCGATCGCGCTCATTCGACAGGGGTTGGTGAACTGATGAAGCCTGTTACCACTCTTACCCTGACCTATGTTCGGGGCAACAAAACCATAGGGGCAATAACCGCCAGGATCGAAGAAGAAGAGATCAACAACGGAGTTGTCTCTCTCGTTGTGGTCAACGAGGACGGAACGAAAAGCCGGATCACGCTAGAGGACTTCGGAGAGGAGAACTGATGGACGACTCGGGAGAGCGCAAAGAATTCGCGGGTGGCGGTATCCGGGATGGCGCTGTCAAGGCTGAGCGGTTCGAGCTGTTGTGGAACGAGGTTCAGCCCTACGACGATCAGCCCATGGTCGAATTTGCCCGCTGGATGGCCCGTGGAGCCGAGAAGTACGCAGCCCGGAACTGGGAGCAGTTCGAGGGCTCCGAGGCCCTGGAGCACGCTCTGGGAAGCCTTTTCCGGCACGTATACAAGTTCGCCGCTGGGCTGACGGACGAGGACCACGGATCTGCGATCAAGTTCAACGTGGACGCTATCAAACTGATTCGGTGGAAGGCAGGCGTCATCGGAGATGTTCAGACTCCGGTGGATGAACTGTTGACGGCCGAAAAACTCCACATGTTGGAGGGGCCGAAAGACCCGGAGCAAGGAGGGGCAGTTTACGAGTCCGTCACCGAGGAAACCGCTGATAGCGAATGGCGGCCCGGAGACATCGTTGAGTACAACGATTACGGGTCGAGGTTCCGGGGTCGGCTGGTCAGCGGGTACAACCGGTGTTGGACGGGCGTTGTCACTGAGATCTATTCCAAGGGCTGGAACCTCACTGACGACATGGAGGTTGGGGACGAAGTCTCGTTTGTGGAGGGACACTCGACCAAGGTTTCCGACGCACCGAAGATGCAGTACTTCGAGGACGAGGGTTGGTATTACCGATGGGACGGTACAACCTTGACCTTTGTAGAGGGCGAGGGTTACAGCCGCAGTACGTCGGTCTACGGCAGTCCGGACAACGGGGATTTCCGGTCGCAGGCTAACGAGATCCCGGTCTCCGAGGTTCCGGAGTGGGCACGATGAAGGTCTACGTCAGCGGTCCAATGACCGGACTCCCGGGTCACAACTTCCCCGCGTTCCGGGCCGTCGCAGCGGAGCTGCGCGCGGCCGGATACACGGTCGAAGACCCGTCCGAAAAGGGCGTGATCGAGGGATGGACCTGGGAGGACTATCTCAGGTTGGATCTGAAGGTTCTTCTCGACTGTACCCAGGTGGCCACGCTCCCGGGATGGACCCGAAGCCGGGGGGCCCGGTTGGAGGTCCGGACCGCGAAGGCTCTGGGAATGCCGGTCCGGCCGTGGAGGGAGCTTCTGCCGTGAGCAAGCTCGGAGACGCCTTCGAGGCGTGGAAGAAGGACATCGACAAGGAGCCGTTCAATTCCGGCGAGCTGGACAAGAAGGCTCAGGAACAGGCGGCCAAACGTCGAGACGAGAAGCGGAAGTGAAGACCGCGATTCCGTGGGTGCTCTTGGGTGCACTGATCCTGTATCGGCGCACCTGGGGTGCTAAGACCGCGGACGATGTCGATGACCTGAGGCGACGTCTGAGCGTCGCCCATCGAGAGACGGCCGATTGGCAGAACGAAGCCCGACACTGGCGGGCAGAAGCGGAGAAGTACCGGGATATGGGTTACGGACTTGCGGAGCAGGTTTTCAAGGCTCAGGTTGCGTCCGTTGAATGGGAGAACGTATGACAGTGAAGGTTCGATTGAGTTTGGCGGGGACCGAGGAACGCGAACCTACATCGGAGGTTTAGTTTGACAGCGCCACATACGGTCCATCGGATCGTGAACGACATGGAGAAGAACCCTCACGGTTGGCCCGATGCCTACGAGGTCCGGGACGCCCTCGGTCGTGAGGTGGATTACTTTGGCTTCAACCGGGACAGAGACGGGGCCGCGTCTGCGGAATGTGCCCTCCGGAGAGCCGAGGAGAAGCGTGTTGAGGCGGATTGGTTCTCCGGACTCTCCGTAGGTCAGCGCAAGGGCGGATGGTTGGAGACAGCCCGGACCGTCAGGTCCCGGGCTCTAGACGCCCTCAGGTATGTGGAGCTGGACGAGAACGGACTTCCTCGGAGGGATCAGTACACGACGGAAGAACGGGACATTATCACCGATCTCGGGGCCGTGGTTGGCCTCTTGGACCGCTGGCAGCGGACGGGCCGAACTCCGAAGTATCCGGGGAGGTCGAAGTGAGCCGATCGTCTTATGTGTACGTGGTCATGATCGAGGACGAACCCGGACCGCCGGAAGCGGCCTTCACGGTCAAACGCGAGTTGCTCACGTGGCTTCGAGGTCGAAAGGGACTGGAGCCGTATGTGACCGTGTATCGATGCCGGGACGGAGTCGGGTACACCGGAACCAACATCACGCGTGATGTGCTCCAAGAGCTGAGGGAGGGAAAGTGAACACTCATCCTATCGACCCCCAGAAACCCCGAGGGGGCTACTTGGTCACCCTGGTCTATTCGGCTGGGATCAAGGCTATCCGGTACGCCCCGGATCGAGCCGCGATGGAGGAGATCGTCCTAAAGGCACGGGCCGCCGGTCGTGCCCGGGACATCCTCGTGAAGGAGGTCGAGTGAGCGACTTCGACGAATACCAGCGTGGGACCAGGTTCACGGCCGTGTACCCGGATGCGGGGACCGGGGACATGTCTGCGCTGATGTATACGGCCCTAGGTCTCGCTGGCGAAACCGGGGAGGTCGCGGATAAGGTCAAGAAGATCTATCGGGACAAGGGCGGTGTGGTCGATGCCTTGGACCGAGCCGCTCTCTCCAAGGAACTTGGGGACGTCCAGTGGTACCTAGCTCGGGTCGCGGATGAACTGAATTTGAGCCTCGGGGCCGTGGTGGGCCTGAACGAACGTAAGCTCCGGGACCGGAAGACCCGCGGCGTGCTCGGCGGCTCGGGTGATGATCGATGAACACACCAAGACCCCCTCTTGGCCTTCGGGCTGGGAGGGGGTCTTTTGGCGTTTCACTTGCCTTCGTTCTTGTCCTTCTGTTTCTCGTCCTCGATTTCCTTGTCGGTGCGCCCGACCTCTTCTCCCCAGGCGGCGCCCCCGTAGTAGTTGTCCGACACGACCCCTCTCTCTGTATCAATCGTACGGCTTATTCTTCATGTAATAGACAAGGACGGGGCCGACAGTGAGTACGAAGGTTCCTACGGACAGACCAGCATTCAGCAGTCGATCCCAGCCCTCCGAGGGGTTGTGGATGAAAGCCACCGCAATTGCCAGTCCGAAGAGCAATAGAAAGAACACGAGTAGGCCAATAGCGAGACCCCACCCGCCTTGCTTGTCCTCTTCCTTGCGTCGCTTACTAGTCACAGTGACACGCAGACCCGCACGTTCGGCAAACGGTGCGCCGCCCGTTCTTCAGGACGCACGTGCATTCGTGATCGAAGCCCAAGAACGAAAGGACTGCTGTAAATAGTCGGTACATCATTACTCCCGGGTGTATGGGGGTATGTAGATTACCATGGCCCGCCCCGCTTTTGGCGGGGCGTCAGTCCGTAGGCCAACGTGGCTCTTCGGGGTTCGCGCACCCGGTCCGCTGTTCGAGATCCAGCCGGAGAGCCTTGACGCATCGGACGTGTACCAAGGACGGATCTGTGGACAGGGTGTACAGAAGATCGGTCCGACGGAAGGTCAACCCAGGGCAGCACTCGGGGGAAACGCTTTCCCGATCCGGGTCCGCCAGCTCCATCTTCCGGAAAAGGTGGAACCGACAGTCCTGCCGTACGTCGATACGCCAGACGAGTTGTCCGGGATGCATGTCACCAGGACTCGGGGCTGAAGTCGAGTAACGTTCGGGCGTAGCTCTCGGCAAGGGAGGGGTAGCGGTCTGGGGTTGCTCCGCCTGGAACCAACCGGTCATCGTCGTCATGTGCCGTCGCCTCTTCCGGGGCTTCGTTGTCTTCGTTCACTCTCACCGGGCCTTGCTGGTACACCGGACGGGCGGGGATGGGTTGATCGTCGGGGCCCGCCCGTCCGGCTGCTTGGGAGTGGCGGCACTGGGGAAAGGCGTGTTGCGGGGGGCTTCACCACCTTTCTCATGGATCCCAGTGCCGCCGATGGCGAGACCCAGCACGGCCACCCTTGTGTCGCTGCGCCAGGGTTCCTACCACCGAGCTTGATCAGGGGGTGTATGAAAGACAGCTCCTGATCTTGCCCAGGGACCATCGTTCAACAATGATGGTGCGGTTCGGAAGGGTTTAGGGGTCTACAGAGGGTCTACAAATGGACGGCACCACGCTCCGTGACGTACGTAAGCGCGCGGGGGTGAGTCTGGCCCGAATGGCTGAGCTTACGAGCTTCCACAAGTCTACGCTCGGTCACTACGAGACGGGCGAGCGTAGAATCACTACCGAGGTAGTACAGGCGTACGAAAAGGCTCTAGGCACGACGCTTCGGGACGAGGACATGAACAGGCGAGAGCTGCTGAAGGCAGCCGCCGGTTTGGCGGCTACTGAGCCTCTGCTACGCCTCGTTGACGAGCTGGTTGTACCTGCTCAGTCGACTGCAAGGGTCGGCATGTCTGAGGTCGAGGCTGTTCGCCAGGCTACTGGCTTCGCCGCGGCCATGGATTTCCAGTTCGGCGGGGAGCATGCCGTGAGGATCGGTTCCGGGTCCCTGACGTGGTCCGTGAAGCTCTTGGACGGGTCCATGACTCCAGACACCCGAAGGGCCCTATCCTCGGCGGTGGGGGCCCTGGCGGATCGTGTCGCATATTCGCTTCATGATTCGGAGCAGCGGAGCCAGGCCCTGAAGATCGCCACGCTAGCGGTCCGTGCGTCAAGTGAAGGTGATGATCCGACGCTACGCACTCATGTCCTGATCGATATCGCATCCTTCACCGCCAGGTCCTCGCCCCGGGAGGGGGTCAGTATTCTTCGACCTTCGTTCAACGATAAGAAGATCTACTCTCAAGAGCGGGCAAACGTCCACTTCGCCGCGGCGCGGATGCTCGCGAACGACAAGCGGCCTCACGAGGCTCTGGATTGCTTCCGGGCAGGAGAAAAGATCCTGAGCAAGGACCCGGCCACCGACGCGCCAGCGTCGGTGGGGTTCATCCGTACTCCCGGACACTGGGACTCCGTCACCGGAGGCGTGCTGATGCGGATCGGTCAGGAGATGGATCCCCGACAAGCCAAGCCCGTGTTCGGAGAGGCAGTCGCACGACTCACATCCGCGTTCAACACGTTCGGCCCGGACCGGGGCCGGGCCAAGGCTTTGCTTCTCGTCAAGCTTGCGCGGTTGGAGATGGACCTTGGTGACCTCGGAGCGGCTCACGACTTGACCAGCCAAGCAGAAGCCCGGTCCGCGGAGGTGCAGTCCCGCCGGCTCCGGACCTTCGTATCCGAGCTACGTTCGGGCCTGGCTCAGAGGGCCTAGGAAGAGGGCTTTACGACGTATCTCGTCTCCCCGACCCGGACCGAAGTGCTCCCGGTCTGTAAATCCAGAACCGCCCGGCCCACTTCGTGGGCTCGCTTCTCGTCTCCCGGTCCCTGGCAGTCGTCCCAGATCCGGCTGAGCTTAACCAACAGCTCAGCTTGTGTTCCCTCTACGATGTTCTGGCTCATGTCGAAGAGGATACCCCGACTAGCCAGTCTTCTTGAAATCGATAGACCAAAGATCTATATCGGAGGACCCTGTCCGTGCCCGTACGCAGAATCGGAAACTGTGGTCAAGCCACGCCCGACGCCGTCCGTCGGGATCCAGATCGAAAATCCAATCCCCCCATGTTCGTCCGGTGTCGATCCGTTTTACCTGAGGACCCTTCCGAGGACGGTTTTCGATCCCATCTTGTTGATTCTCCAGCTCAGTCCGGCGCGCTCTCAGCGCGCCTCGATCCTTAACGTCTGCATCTTTCAAGGCTTCGGTAACCCCATCCAGCTCGGCACGAACCGCGGCTAGCTGGAAAGCACTCTCATCGGGAATTTCGATCTCATCCACCACTGGTTCACTGCCGTGCTCTAATTGGAACGTGGCCAGTGCGGATTCCTCTAAAAGTTCGGCCCGGATCTGCTTCGTGTGTCCCTTGGTTTTGCAGTAGTAGTATCGGTACGTGGTCTCCGTTTTTTGCCTTCCCTGTCCAGCTCGAACATGCTGAGCCCGGTACCACAAAGGGTTAAGACATTCCCCGCACAAAACCACTCCCGATAAGGGGGCGGAATTGCTGCGCGGATTCCGTGTTTTAGACCTACGTCTCCGGCGTAGCTCTGCCTGGACTCGGTTGAAGGTGACAAAGTCTATGATTCCTTTGACATCCGATCCACCCAGGCCGATATAGGTTCGAGAGGTGAGAATTTGTTGGATCGATTGGTCGTTCCATTTACCGGCACGAGGTCGTTTCTTACGCAATTTCCGAAGGTGATCCCTCGGGGTGTCGATCCCCGAGTCGTTTAACCCTCGACAGATCTCCGCAACGGTTTGACCCTCAACCACCCAGTTGTACATGTCCTGAACTCTTTTGGAGGTTTCGGGATCAACTTCAAGTTTCCAACCCCCGTCCTCTAATTCAACCGGCCTGTAGCCGTAGGGAACCGATTGTCCGCCCCAACGTCCGGCCGCCTTCAGGGCGGCCCGTCCGTCCATCACGCGTTCCTGGATTGTGTTCCGCTCAAGCTCGGCAAACACACCGGCTAGCTGGACGAAGGCGCGGCCCATGCTAGACTTGCTGTCTAGTCCGTCGTCAATGGTTACCAGGCGCTTACCGCGCTGTTGGAGCCACTCCAGCAGGAGCACGGTGTCTTTGGCCGACCTGCTGATCCGATCAAGCCGCCAGGCCACGAGGACATCCCACTCTTCTGGGGGACGGTCCGTCAGCCACGGACCCAGCCCCTCGCGCTCGAACGGATCCACGGAGCCACTGACTCCGAGGTCCACGGCTTCATCTACGATGTCCCCCTCGTGCACCTGGGCCCACCTCTGGACGACCTCCCGTTGACGCTCCGGGGACGTCGAACTGTCGGTGAGCCGCGAGAGGCGGATAGCCGCTAGTATCCGCAGCCTGGGGGCGTTCATGGGCCGTAGGCTACACCTGCGTGGTATGTATGTTAACCCCAGCTGGACAGATCCATGTTGGCGTGCAGACACCCGGGCTGTTCGAGCTCGACCTGGGTCTCGCGGGTCGGCGTGAGCTGGTTGCGGGGGCGCGCGGGCCCGGTGAAGAAGCGGAACGCGTCGAAGTGCCCGCACCGGATGTCGAGGGACTCGACGACCGCGTCGGTCCCCGGCGAGCCGAGCCGCAACGGCAGCTGGGCATGCCGGACCTGCTCGGCGGGCTCGCGGTAGACCATCGCCCATTCGTGCAGCCCGAAACAGCTGAGCCGCGGCGCGCGGGACGCGGTGGCGGTGAGCAGCCGCCGGACGAACTCCGCCGTCCGCGCCTTGGACTCGGTGAAACCGCACGGATCGAGACGCACGCCGTCGGCGGTCTCGACGTAGCCCTTGCGGTCGAGGAACCGCCGTGCCGCGTCTCCGGCAAGTACGACACCGGGCCCCGGCTGCCAGCGTTCGAGGTGGGTCGGGCGATGGGAGTAGTAGCTGAACAGGAAGTCCAGCACCGGGTGCTTTTCGCCGCGGGCCCGGCGCTCCTGGTGCGGGACAGTCCAGGCCCGCATGCGCTCGACGTGGTCACGCTCCCGCGCCAGCCAGTCGGCCTCGGGGAGCACGAGCGTCATACGCCCACGTGGGTGCCGTCGCGGACGGTCCCCACATATTCCTCGACGAGGTCTTCAAGCGCGACGACGCCGACCGCGACGCCGTTCGCGTCGAGCGCACGGGCGAGATGGCTGCCTTCCGCGCGCATCGCCGAGAGCGCGACGTCGAGCCGCGCGTCGGCACGCAGTTCGGTGAGCGGCCGCGTCTTGGCCGAGGGCACCTCGCTCGACGGGTCGTCTCCGAGCAGGTCCAGCACGTCCTTGACGTGGAGGTACCGCGTGAGCGAGCCGTCGTCGGCGCAGACGGGGAACCGGGAGAACCCGGTCGAGGACACCGCGCGTTCCACGTCCCCGAGGGTAGGCGCACAGGGCAGCGTGGTGAGCTGCGCGGTCGGCACCAGGACGTCGGCGACGGTCTTCTGCACCGAGGACAACGTCTGCGAAAGCCGCTGGTGCTCGGACTGCTCCAGCAGGCCCTCGCGCCGCGATTCGCTCAGCAGCTCGGCCAGCTCGTCGGAGGTGTACGCCGTCTCGAGTTCATCCTTCGGCTCGACCCGCACCAGCCGCAGGAGGGCGTTGGAGACGTGGTTCAGCAGCCAGATGAACGGGTTCGCGATCTTGACCCACGCGACGTGCACCGGCACCAGCCACAGGGCCAGCCGTTCGGGCTCGGCGATGGCGAGGTTCTTCGGCACCATCTCGCCGATCATCACGTGCAGCACGGTGATGAACGCGAGCGCGATCGCGAACGAGATCGGGTGCAGCAGCGCCATCGGCAGCCCGATGAGGTCGAAGAACCCGGACAGCCGGTGCGCGACGGCGGGTTCGCCGAGCCGCCCGAGCAGCAGCGAGCAGATCGTGATCCCGAGCTGCGCGCCCGCGAGCATCTGCGAGACGTTGCGGCTGGCGTTGATCACGGTCCGCGCCCGCGTCTTGCCCTGTTCGAGCAGGGCTTCCAGCCGGTCGCGGCGCGAGGAGATCAGCGTGAACTCGGCGCCGACGAAGAAAGCGTTGGCCAGCAGCAAAACTACGACAAGAGCGATGTTGAGCCAGTCGTTCATGCGATCGACTCGCTTCGCGAGACAGCGTCTAACTCCTTATGGCGCATGACATCCATGATTCGCTCGCAAGCTTCGCTCATCGCGCCATCACCTCGCGCTCCGCTTCGGCGGGAGCGGTCATTTCGGCGGGCCGCACCTCGACCTCGGCGATGCGGTGGCGGTCCATGGTCGTGACGGTGAGCCGCCAGCCGTCGACCTCGACGGTGTCGCCGGGCGCCGGGATCCGGCCGAGCCGTTCGAGGATCAGGCCGGCGATCGTCTCGTAGTCGCCGTCGGGCATGTGGAACCCGGTGACGTCGGTGACCTCGTCCGCGCGCAGCTGCCCGGACACCATCCAGCTGTCGGTGCCCAGCTGCTGCGCGGCGGGTGCCTCCCGCTCGTCGTGTTCGTCGCGGACGTCGCCGATGATCTCCTCGACGACGTCCTCCAGCGTGACCAGTCCGGCGGTGCCGCCGTACTCGTCGACGACGATCGCGAGCTGGAAACGGGAGTCGCGCAGTTTCGTCAGGAGCGCGTCGCCGGACAAGGATTCCGGCACCGTCGGCACGTCCTGCATCACGTCGCCGATCCGCACGTTGCCGCGTCCGTCGGCGGGCACGGTGAACGCCTGCTTGACGTGGACCGCGCCCTGCACGTCGTCGAGATCCTCGGTGTAGACCGGGAAACGCGAGAATCCGGTGCGCCGCGAGATGTCGATGAGATCGCTGATCGTGTCGTCGACGGTCAGCGATTCGGCCTGCACGCGCGGGGTCATCAGCTCCTCGGCGGTCCGCTCGCCGAAGCGGAGCGACTTGCCGAGCAGCTCCGCGGTCGCCGTGTCGAGCGTGCCGCTTTCGGCGCTGGAGCGCACGATCGAGCCGAGTTCCTGCGGCGAGCGCGCGGACCGCAGCTCTTCCTGCGGCTCGACGCCGAACTTGCGCACGACGAAGTTGGCGCTGTTGTTGAGGAGCGTGATGAGCCAGCGGAACAGCGACGAGAACCGCGAGTGGTACCCGGCGACCGCGCGGGCGGTCTGCAGTGGCCGCGCGATCGCGAGGTTCTTCGGCACCATTTCGCCGAGAATCATCGACAGCGAGGTCGCGAGGACCAGCGAGACGGCGAGCGAGACGCCGCCCGCCACGCCGGAGGACAGGCCGAAGGCGCGGAACAGCGGCTCCAGCAGCTGGCCGATGAGCGGTTCGGCGAGATACCCGGTGACCAGGGTGGTCAGGGTGATCGCGACCTGGGCACCGGAAAGCTGGAAGGACAGCGAGCGGTGCGCCTTCTGCACGATGTGCGAGCGCTTGTCGCCGACCTGGCGGACGTTCGCCTCGACCGTGCTGCGTTCGAGCGCGGTCAGCGAGAACTCCGCGGCCACGGCGAGGCCGGTGCCGATGGTCAGCAGGACGAAGAGGAGGACGCCGAGAACGGCGAGCAGGATCTGGATCATTCCGCACCAGCCGGAACGGCGGGGGAAAGCGCTATGGAACAGCCGGGCCGGTCACCCGGCTCGGTACTGTCACCGGGTGACTGTGCGTCGCGCACCTTGAGTGGTCACTCCTAGCCATGAATCAGGGTTGTACTGCGGCGATGACCCCCATCTTAACGTGTCCTTGGCGCCGATCGGGTGCTTGTGCCGCGTGGCGGTGGTCTCCGGTCAGCGCGGATCGCGGCCGAGCAGGGCGATGAGCCGGGTCGGCGCGCCCGCGGCGCGGCCGACCGGGACCGGCGGATCGAAGATCCCGATGCCCTGCCAGGTGTCGACCATCGGGCGCAGGATGTCGAGCAGCCGCTCGGCGAGCGGTGCCGGGACCGGGTTCGGCAGGCCGAGCGCGGTGGCCAGGTCCCAGCCGTGCACTGCCAGGTCGATGGTCATCTGCCAGCCGTACTCCTCGGCCGGGATCAGCCCGCTGGAGACATGCACCGTCCGGCGCAGTGTCCCCGGCCGCGTCCACGCCTCGCGAGCGGCGGCCGAGGAGGACTCCCACGCGCCGACCGGGTCGTCCCCGAGCACGTCGCCGTCGAACCGGTCGCCGACTTCGTCCAGCGTCGCGCCGTCGAGCAGGGGCGGTGCCCAGAGCTGCTCGTTCACCAGATGGTTGACCAGATCGCGTACCGACCACTCGGTGCACGGGGTCGGCTCGTCCCAGTCCTGGTCGCCGACGGCGTGGACGGCGTCGTCGAACACCCGCCGGGCCTGCTCGTGCGCGTCGAGGAGATCCACGGCCCCCATTTGACCACGACAGCGGAGCGGAATCCCGGGCGGGTGAGGTCAGGAGGAGTGGTCCGCGATCCCGGTCCGGTGCCGCCGCACGGTCTCCTCGACGAGGTCGAGCACGGGGCCGAGGTCGTCACCCGGCAGGCCCATCGCCAGGTGGGAGACCAGACCCTCCAGCACCAGTTCGAGGAAGGCGGTCAGCACCTGGACGTCCACGTCGTCGCGCAGATTGCCGGCGTCGCGCTGCCGCTGGAGCCGCTGCCGGGTCGCGGTGGTCAGCTGCTCGGAGCGCTCGGCCCAGCGGGCCCGGAACTCCGGGTCGGTCCGCAGCCGCCGCGAGACCTCCAGCCGGGTGCCGAGCCAGTCGGCCGGATGTTCGGTGTCCCCGGCCAGCAGATCGCGCATGACCTGGACGAGCCCCTGCTCGGCGACCACGTCGGCCATGCGCACGGCGTCGTCCTCGGCCAGCGCGAGGAAAAGCGATTCCTTGTCGCGGAAATGGTGGAAGATGGCGCCGCGGGAGAGCCCGGTGGCTTCCTCCAGGCGCCGGACCGTGGCACCTTCGTACCCGTACCGTGCGAAGCACACACGGGAACCGTCGAGGATCTGGCGCCGTCTCGCGTCGAGGTGATCCTGGCTTACCCGTGGCATTCTGAAATCTTGACACTGGGGATGGGGAGATCGCAATCCGTACGTACGTCTTGTGATGCCGGTCCTGGCGTCTTTGCGCGTTCGGGGGAACCCGCCCGCCCTCACCCACGTCGGAGTGTTCGTCCGGTGTCCTGCTGACACGATGTCGGCCGTTTGGCTAGTCTTTGCCCATCGTGGCCGGACACCACGGTGCGTGACCTGTGAGGAAGGTGGGGGCGTTGATCATCGGTGAGGCCGGGCGGGCCGCCCAAGCCGTCTGGGGCATCGAGCCGGGCCAGAACGGCAAGGTGTACGGCGGTGGTGGTTCCGGCGGGGGCGGCAAGTTCGAGATGGACCCCGCCGAGCTCAAGGCCGTCATCGGCCTCTGGGAGGACCAGCTCAAGAAGATCACCGAAGACGGCCAGAAGATCCGGGGTATCGCCGACGCGCTGCGGCCGCCGGGCCACGACGACGCGAGCGGGAGCTACGTGTCCACGGGAGGCGATTCGATCGCCGCCCTGCAGGCGCAGAACGACTCGATGAAGGCGTACGTCCAGGGGTATCTGGAGAGGCTTCGTGAGGCGCAGAGCAAGACGGTGAAGACCGACCATGCTCTCGCCGGCCCCCTCACCCAGGCGACGTGACCGTGAAGCTCCTGCGGATCATGGCCGCCTCGAGTGCTGTCCTCTGCCTCGCCGCCTGTTCGAGCACCACGGGCGGCACCGCGCAGCCGTCACCGACCGCGGCGGGGACCGCGTCCTCCGCCGCCGACCCGAATGTGCCGAAGGTTTCCCGGCCACTGGATGCGTCGGCTTATGTGGCGGACCCGTGCAAGCTCGTACCGCAGTCGGTACTGACCCCGCTCCGGTACACGGAGCCGGGAACAGCCCACACCGACCCCCATCAGGCCGATACGCAGGCAGGACCGTATTGCGGCTGGATGATCGGCGCGGAGGGCCTGAGCTTGCAGGTCTTCGTGGAGACGGGTAACCGTGATCGTGGCCTCGGCGGACTCGCCGGGCTCTACACCGGCAAGCGGTCCGGGCAGCTGGGCTTCCTCGAGCCCGCGCCCTCCGTCGAAGGATATCCGGCGGTTTACGCGGACAAGCGGGACCGGCGTGCCGGCGGCAACTGCAATCTCGACGTCGGCATCGCCGACGACCTGGTTTTTTCCGTGGCGCCGCAGGGGTACAAGGGCCAGCAGGATTCCTGCCAGGTCGCCCAGACCGTCGCCGCCGCGGTCATCAAGACACTCAAGGGGGCCTGACGTGGACGGCAAGGCGATCTACGAGAACTTCACGAAGGGCAACACCGACGGGCTGAGAACCGCCGCGCGGGGCGTCGCCGAGCTTCAGGCGGCGTACAAGGACCGGGCGGAGAGCATCAAGGCGTTGCAGGGCCGGATGCGGAAGGCGTGGACGGGTGACGCCGCGGACGCCGCGAACGCGGGGGCGGGACCGCTCGAGCAGGCGTTCTTCGACACCGCCGGTCCTCTGGACACGACGACGGCATCGGTGGACGCGCAGGCGAGCAGTTTCGACGCGTCCGGGCACGCGGTGGTGGAGGTCCCGCCGAAGCCGGACAAGCCGAATCCCTGGACCACCGGCCTCAAGGCGGCGATCCCGATCGCGGGGCCGTCGATGGCGATGAACGACGTCACCTCGTACCAGAAGAGCATGCAGAAGTACAACGCTGCCAACGAGAACAACGTCCGCGTGATGGACCAGTACAGCAACGTCACGTCGAGCACGAAGTCGGCGCTCCCGACGGACTACGGCCTCCTGCAGTCCGACGGCGCCTCGATCTCGGTGAAGGAGCCGACGCCGCCCGGACACGTCGAGCCGTTGCCCGGCAAGACGACACGGACCACGAAGCGCGGCGGGAACGAACAGACGACGTTGAGCAGTCACGTGCCAGGGCAGACTTCGGGGGACCAGACCGGGGGCAAGCCGACCACGCTGTCCGGCACGGACCGGCCGGGGGACACCGGCGGCACGGGCGGCACCGGGGGAACCGGCGGTACCGGGCGTCCCGGTGGCACGGACGAGACGACGACGCCGACAGGATCCAGGCCGGGCCGGACGGGGGTCCTGCCACCGACGGGCGTTGCCGGGCGGAAACCCGTGGGTGACACGGAACGGCCCGAGTCGACGCTGACCGGGCTCCTCAACACGCAAGGCCCGAACACCACCGGATTCGGGAACGGTGTCGAGGAGCCGGGTACGGGAGGCGGTCGCGGCAGCAACAACGCGGGGAGCCGTCTGCTCGGCGGTGACGGCCGTGGCGGTGTCGGCGAGAACGCGCGAGGGCTTGGCGGGGGACGTGGTTCGGGTGTCGGCGGTCTCGGCAACGCGGCGGCTTCGGAGGCCGCCGCGGCCAGGGCGGCCGGTGGCCGGGGCAGCGGCCCGATGGGGCCGATGGGGCCGCACGGGCGTGGCGAGCGCGAGGAGGACGAGGAGCACCAGCGTCCCGACTTCCTGATCGAGCCGGATCCGGACTCGCTGTTCGGGACCGACGAGAAGACGAGTCCGCCGGTCATCGGCGAGTAGGAGGCGAGTCGTGGCGACGGGCCGGGTGGACGTGCCGGTCGAAGCGCTGGCAGCGCTGGCCGAACGGGAGCAGATCGGCCGGCTGCACCTGACGTTGCGGCCGGAACCGATCTGGCTCTCCGACGAGGCGCGGGCGGAGGCCGGCAAGCGCGTCGATGCCGCGCTTGCCGAGGCGGGGCTGGTCGACACGCACGGCCGCACGCTCGTCGACTTCCTCGACTGGCTGCCGCTGCTGGTGAAGCCAGCCCGGGAGTTCTACGGCTGGATCGGCACCGGCGAGCGGACCTATGGCGTGCTGGCGGCGACGCGGGGACTGCAGGCCGTGCTCGCGGTGTCCGACGGCGAATGGGTCGGCGTCCAGGAGATCGACCGGCGCAGGTTGGCCGAGTCCCTTGTCGAGCAGCTCCCGCCACTCGGCCCTGGCGGTGGGAATCCGCGCTCCGTAAGGGTTTTCGACCTGCACGAGGCCGCCCGGCGCGGGGAGGACGCGTATCCGCTCGAGCCCGCGATCGCCGACGTCGTGAAGCTGGTGCAGCGGCCCGTCGCGGGCAGCGGTGAGCTGTACGCCGGGCTGCGGGACGAGGTCGGGCGGTACACCTGCCTCGACCAGCCCCTGCACTACGCCGACACCGACTGGGGCCGCTACCTCAGTTACACCACGGGCGACGGCGACGACGCCGTGATCCACATCGGACCCGCCGGCACCCGTGAACTCGCCGAAACACTCCGTGAACTCGCCGGGACGCTGCCGGGCTGACCACGGCTCGGAAAATCGGCGGCGCGGTGAGCACCCGCTTGCCAGGATGACCGACGTGGACATCCGGGAATGCCGCGCCGACGACGTGCCCCTGCTCGAAACCCATCTGCCGTCGCCCGGCGCGAACCGCTATCACGAGGCCCGGTACCGGCGGCAGGCGGAAAACACGAGCACCTTCCTCGTCGCCTGGGACGGCGACCGGCCGGTCGCGGTCGGCGAGATCCGCTGGAACGGCTGCGCCGCGCCCGAGGTCCGGGCGAGTTTTCCCGGCTGCCCGGAGATCAACGGTCTCGACGTCGCGGAGGACCGGCGTTCGCGGGGGATCGGGACCGCGTTGCTGGCCACTGCCGAGACCTGTGCTCGGAATCGCGGCTATCACCACATAGGACTCGGCGTCGACGACGACAACCCGCGCGCGGCGGCGCTCTACCTCCGGCTCGGCTACCGCGAAACCGGCTGCCGCTACCTCGATCGGTACTCGTACGTGGACGCCGACGGCTCCTCGCACGACGTCGCCGATCCCGCCCGGTTCCTGGTCAAGGACCTCGGGTGACGAGCTGCGGGGGGCGGGGGGTACCGCCCGCGCCCCCGGGGGGGACGGGGCGGGGGGGCCCGCGCGTGGGGCCACCAGGCCCGGGGGGGGCCCCCCCGGCACCCCCCCAGCGTATGC
>NZ_JBHYIK010000047.1:0-10449 GCF_042739735.1 Amycolatopsis sp. NPDC059027
CGTGGGTAGCCGTGTTGAGGGTCCGTGAATGCCACATTGAGGGACTCTGATTCCCTCAATGTGGCATTCACGGACAGTGCAGCACGGTGGCGAGGGTGTGGGCGATGTCCTCGGCGGCCAGGCCCGGTTCCGGGCCGCACAAGCAGGACCAGCTGAGTTCGCCGTTGTCGGCGAGCCGGACCTCGCCGCGTGACGGCCGGGACGGATCGGACACGGCCAGCTCGACACAGACGCGCCACGCCACCGCGTCCTCGCTCACGACCAGGCGCACCGCCAGGCCGAGCGCGTGCAGCGCGGCGCCGACCGTGCGGCGCAGGGTGTCCCGCGGCGCCGGGGAGAAATCCAGCCCGGCGAGATCCTCCGCGCCGAGCAGCCGCAGGATCGTCCGGACGATGCGGACCGGGTCGTCGCACTGGGCAGGCGGCAGCCGGAAGGCCCACACCACCTGCCCGTAGGCGTCGGCGTAGAACTCGCCCCCGGCGCCGGGCAGGGTCAGCCAGTGTTCCTCTTCGATCGCCGACGGGATTCCCCGTTCCGCGAGCCGGTCCGCGACAAGCCGGACGACGGAACGGTCGTCGCTGTCCTCGGCGGTAATGGTGTCGTCGGTCAAGGTGGCGGGCATGGGTGATTCTCCTTTGTTTTCCCGATCGCGGGCCCCTCCGGTTCCGCGCTGTCCACTCTCGCCTCGCCGGGCTAGGATGACAATCAGTGACACGATATAGGCCGTGCGTGATCACTCCGCTGTCATCACCGAACGATGTGAGACTGACCATGGCACGCAAACGCCGCACCGCACTGGAAGCATGGGGTAGGGAACTGGCACTGGCCAGGGATGGGAAATCGCTGAGCCAGGAGGAACTGGCCAAGGCCGTGTTCGTGTCCCAGTCACTCGTCGCGATGTGGGAGACCGGGAAACGCACTCCGAAAGCTGATGATCTCGCCCGCTGCGAGGAAATCCTTGGCACCACTGGTTTTCTCGCGCGGATGCTCGCCGAACTGGTGGCGCGCGAGGTCTCGCACGAATGGCTGGACCGATGGATCGAAGTGGAGGAAAGCGCCACCACGCTGCTGTGGTTTGAACCAATTGTCGTCCCGGGATTGCTGCAAACCCCGGACTATGCGCGGGCGATCCTGGACTCCGAGGAACTGGTGGCCACTCGGTTGGAACGTCAGCGGGTGCTGGACGAGGGCGAGCCGCCAATGCTGGTGGTGCTGCTGTCCGAATCGGTGCTGCGCCAGCAGGTGGGCGGTGCCGAGGTACTGAGCGAGCAACTGCGGCATCTGGCGGAGATGGCGCGGCGGCGCACCATCTCGGTGCAGGTGGTGCCGCCGGACGCCCCGGCCTGTGCCAAGTTTGCCGGTCACTTCGTCGTGGCCAGCCTCGACGGTGCCCCCGACGTGGCGTATGTTGACAACCAACTGCGCGGAGAGGTCGTCGAGGGGCACGCTGACGTGACGGCCTTGCGCCGGAGGTTCGAGTACTTCCGCGCGGATGCCCTCTCCCACCGGCAAACCATAGACCTGATCGAGAAGGCGGCGGACCAGTGCATCACCCCTTGACCTGGCGGAAGTCCTCCTACAGCTCGTCCAACGGCGGTACCTGTGTGGAGGTCGCGTACCAGCCGGGCCGTGCTCATGTCCGTGATTCGAAGGCTCCGGACACCGGCAGCCTCACCGTGAGCGCTGCTGCTTGGCGTACCTTCACCGCCGCCCTGCGTCCCCGGTAGATCGGCCTGAAGGGGAGGACCGATGCTTCACTCATTGACCTGGCGGAAGTCCTCCTACACCTCGTCCAACGGCGGCAACTGCGTGGAGGTCGCGTATCAGCCGGGCCATGCTCATGTCCGTGATTCGAAGGCTCCGGACACTGGCAGTCGCATCGTCCCCGCTGCCGCTTGGCGCACCTTCACCAGCACTCTGCGTCCCCGGTAACCTCACGCGACGTAGTGGCTGGGGCGGCCGTCGCGGTAGGCGAGCGTGCCGAGTGCGCGGGCGCGGTGGTGCGGCAGCAGCGTCGGCGTGCCGTCCGCGCGGAGTAGGACGCAGGAATGCCACGGCGTCGTCCACTGGTCGTCGACGTCGAGCAGCCGGATGCCGAACTTCGCCGCGCCCGGCGGCTGCGGATGGATCGAAAGCCGTACCGAGCGCGGAAAACGGGCCGCGATCAGGCTGCTCCACGCATTGCTGCGCTGGATGACGCCGTAGGCACGGCGTCGGCATTCCCGTTGCAGCGCGGATTTCGTGCCGGTGTGGCCGACGGTGTCCTCGACGAGGAACCGCGTGATGCCCCGGTAGAGCCGGGTCATGTTCTCATCGTGGTGGACCTGGGCGCGGAGATCGTCCACTGTGGGCGCGAACTCTTCGTGTACCCGGCGCCGCTTCTCGTCGTAACCGGTCTCGCCGAGGACGTCGCCCAGATCGAACGTCTCCAGACAAGCCCGGCGCTCGTCGTGGATCATTGCGCACAACGCTGTTCCGTAGGCGTCGATCGTCCCGTCCGCGACGCCGATGTGATCGCCGAAGATGTGGCCGTCGGAGCAGATCAGCATGCGCGCGCCGGGCGGGTAGACCGCTTCGATCGTGGCGCAGAGTTCGTCGAGGAATCGCAGGGAAAGGCGCTCACCCTCGTCCGGCAGCGGACCGAGCACCTTGTCCGGATTCGGGGACTTGCACGGGAAACCAGGCAGGGTGAACAAAATCGGCTCGCCGGTCCGGACGAACGCCGCGAGCTGGGTCAGCTGCGGTCTGAACGCTTCCGGCTCCGACACCGTGTCGCCGCGGACGTGACGGCGATGGGGCAGCAGCAGGCGCAGGATGTCCGCCGTGGTTCTCTCCACAGTGGACGGTGTCGCGGTGAGCACAGATCTCCTCGGCAAGTGGGCTGAAGGGGACTTTCGTCGCATGCGATGCGAGGAAAGTCCCCTTCAGCTCACGCGGTCGTAGGTGACGGGCAGGCTGTTGACGCCCCGGGCGAGGACGGCGGGGACCCACGCGATGGCGTCCGGGTCCCCGGCGAACCGCAGGCCGGGCAGGCGGCGCAGCAGCGTGTCGAGGGCGATCCGGAGTTCCGCGCGGGCGAGCGCGGCGCCGGGGCAGAAGTGGATGCCGTGCCCGAACGCCAGATGCGGGTTGGGGGACCGGGTGAAGTCGAGTTCGTCGGCGTTCTCGAACCGTCGCGGATCGCGGTTGGCCGCGCACAACGAGACGATCACCGAGTCGCCCGCCGGAATCCGGGTGCCGTGCAGTTCGCTGTCCTCGGCGAAGAAACGCCAGGTCGTCAACTCGAACGCGGAGTCGAACCGCAGGAGTTCCTCCACTGCCGACGGCAGCAGCTCGGGATCGTCCCGGAGTTCGGCCAGCTTTTCGGGGCGCCGCAACAACGTCATGAGGGCGGTGCTGATCTGGTTGGTGACCGGCTCCTGCCCGGCCACGAGCAGCTGGAACACCATGGAGTCCAGCTCTTCCTTGCTCAGCACGCCGTCGTCGTTGGCCCGCACGAGTGTGCTCAGCAGGTCTTCCCCGGAGTTCGCGCGCTTGTCCGCGGTGACGTCGGCGATGTAGCCCTGCAACCCGCGCAGCAGCGCTTCGTACTGAGGCCTGCCCGGATCGGTCGGTCCGACCGGCTGGACGACCTTGCCCCATTCGCGACGGAAACCCTTAGCCAGCACCGAGGGCAGCCCGATCACCTCGGCCAGCACCCGGAACGGGAAGTGCGCGGCGAACCCGGCGACGAGATCGGCCGGACCTTCGGGCGGCAGCGCGTCGACCAGTTCGTCCGCCAGCTCACGGAAACGGGGGCGCAGGGCCTCGATCCGCTGTGGCGCGAACCATTCCAGCGTGAGCTTGCGCATTTCCGTGTGCTTCGGCGGATCCTGGTGCAGAAGGTGGACCTGGAGCTGCGAATGCTGCGGTTCCGGCATGATCGACGCGCGGGCCCGCCACCGGTCATTACCCCGGGAGTGGTTTTTGCCGAGGCGTTTGTCGTTCAACGCCGAGTGCGCGGCGTCGTAGCCGGTGACAAGCCAGGCTTGCACACCGCTCGGGAATTCGACCGCGTGCACCGGACACTTCTCGCGGAGTTCGGCGTACAGCGGGTACGGGTCGGTCTTGTATTCGGTGCCGTACAACGGAACGGGCACGGGTTTCTCCTTCACAGCGTGATCCTCGGGCGGTGGTGGTCGAGCCAGAGCCCGAGGTCCACGACCCGTTCGAGTCGCAACCGGTGGCCCCAGGCGAGCTTCTCCGGTGCGCAGTCGAGCACCGGCTTGACCTTCGCCTCGTCGACCAGTCCGCGCAGGGTGTCCGAACCGGACAGTGCTGCCCTGGCCAGGTCTTGGAGCCCGCGGTTGTAGTCCGGGTGATGAGTGGCCGGATAGTGGTTCTTCGGTCGCATGAGGACGGACTCGGGTGCCAGACCGCGGGCCGCGGCACGCAGCACACTCTTCTCCCGGCCGTCGAAAGCCTTGATCTGCCAAGGAATCGAGAAGGCGTACTCGACCAGCCTGTGGTCGCAGTAGGGCACCCGGACCTCCAATCCGCGTGCCATGCTGAGCCGGTCTTTCCGGTGCAGCAGCTGACGCAGCCAGCGGGTCAGTGACAGGTGCTGCAACTCGCGCTGCCGGTACTCGACGGCGTCCTCGCCAGGTAAGTGCGGCACGGCAGCGAGGGCGTCGGTGTAGGTGTCGGCTTGATATTCGCCGATTCGCAGCACCGGTGCGAGGTCGGGATGCATCGGCATCGCGGCCTCGTCATCGGTCACCAGCAGCCAAGGGAACGTCGTCGCCTCGATCGCGCGTGGCGTGTGGAACCACGGATATCCGGCGAAAACCTCGTCGGCTGCCTCGCCGGACAAGGCCACTGTGGAGTGTTCACGAATACGGCCGAACAGCAGGTACAACGACGTGTCCATGTCGCCGACGCCGATCGGCGAATCCCGGCAGGCCACCACCGCGGCGCGATGGTCCGGGTCGAGGAGCAGCTTCGGGTCGAGGACAACGGTGTCGTGCTCGGTGCCGATGAACGCGCCCGCCTCGGTGGCGAACGGGGTGTCGTGCCCGGTGCGCAGGACGTCACCGGTGAACTTCTCGGCCTGATCGCTGTAATCGACGGCGTACGAGCGCAGCGTTGTCCCTGCCTGGCCGAGTTCGTCGGCGGCGAGGGCGGTGACCACAGTGGAATCCAGACCACCGGAGAGAAGGCTGCACAGCGGGACGTCGGCCTCCACTTGCGACCGTGTCGCGGCGTTCAGCAGCTCTGTGACCTTGGCGACGGTCGCGTCCCGATCGTCGGTGTGCTCGTGGACTTCGAGCTGCCAGTACGTCCTTTCGCGACGGCCATCGGGAGTCAGGCTCAACAGCGTGCCCGGAGGAAGCTCCCGTACCCCGGCCCAGAGTGTCGGGCCGGTGTTGAACAGCAGACTGTAGGCCTCGCGCAGCCCAGCAGTGTCCACTGTGGGCTCCAGCTCGGGATGCTCGAACAACGCCTTCGGCTCCGAGGCGAACGCGATACCGCCGTCGATTGCCGACCAGTACAGCGGTTTCACGCCGAGTCGATCGCGGACCAGCAGCAGATGCCGCTTGGTTTCGTCCCAGATGGCGAAGGCGTACATGCCGACGAGCCTGTCGGCCATCGCGTCTCCCCACTCCTGATACGCGCGGAGTACGACCTCGGTATCGCTGCGGGTGGTGAAGTGGTGGCCACGGCGGCGCAGCTCGTCGCGGAGTTCGTGATGGTTGTAGATCTCGCCGCTGTAGGTCAGCACGACATCTTCGCGCACCATCGGCTGAGTGCCGCCCTCGATGTCGAGGACCGCGAGCCGCTGATGTCCGAACGCGGCTTGGCGCGACAGCCAGACACCGCTCGCGTCCGGGCCACGGGGCGTCAACGTGGTCGTCATCGCGCGTAGCGTCGCCGCGCTGCCGTCGGCCAGGCCGTGGTAACACACCCAGCCGGTGATTCCGCACATGGAACGACTCACTTTCCGTTGTTCGGCAAGAGTTTCCGTGGCCGCACGCCGAGCAGAGGAACGGCCACGCAAGCGACGAGCGCGGCCAGCCACAACCCCGCCGCCGGGCTACCCAGTGCCCAGGCCGCGGTGGCGCAGGCCGGGCCGAGGGTGAAGCCGAGGCTGCGGGCGAGCTGGACAGTGGCGCCCGCGGTCGCCATCCGATCCGGTGGCGCGGCGGTGATCACGAGCACCTGCGCGGGACCGCCGTACAGCCCCATTCCGATCCCGGCCACCGCCAGCCGGACCGCGACCGCCGCCGGTGTCCACTGAGGACTCAAAGTGAGCAGGGACAGCAACCCGGCCGCGGTGAGCGTCGCGCCGGCGACGGCGACCGGACGCGGGCCGAACCGGTCGGCCAGCCGTCCGCCGAGCGGCCCCGCCACGCCCATCCCGGCGGCGAACGCGAGCAGTGTCCAGCCGGTCACCGCGGCGCTGATCCCGTCGATTTCCTGCATTCGCAGGCCGACGAGGTAGTTCATCACCGCGAACGCCATTGCCAGCGCGAGCACCGCGGCCTGCACCCCGCCGGTGCCGGAGGCGCGGATCACCTCCCACGACGGCCTTCCGCTGCTGTGGGACCACAGCACCAACGGCGGAATCCCGGCCAGGCACAGCAGCAGCCATCCGGGTTCGGTCGCGCCGAACGTCAAGCCCAGCAAGAACAATCCGATCCCGGAACCGGTCAGTGCGGCACCGCGCAACGACGCCGCGTCCGGACGGACCAACCGCCCGCCGCGTTCGGCGTAGCGCGTGGTCAGGACGAGCGCGGCGAGGCACACCGGGATCTTGACCAGGAACACCGCCCGCCAGCCGAAAGCGTCGATCAACGGCCCGCCGATCGCCGGGCCGAGTACCGCGCCGAGTGGTCCGAGCGTCGCGGGCACGCTCATCGCGCGACCGCGTAATCGTTCGGGTACCGACTGCGCCGCAACGACCGGCATCAGGACGAAGAGGGCCGCGCCGAACAAGCCCTGGGCAATCCTCGCCGCGATCAGCCAGGCAGGCCAAGGCGCGACGGTGGCCAGCAGCCCGCAGGCGCCGAAGCCGGAAACCGCCGTGAGCAATACCGTGCGGAGGGGTGCGGTGTTGAGCCACGTCCCGGCAGGGAGTAACAGCGCGACCACTGGCAGTTGGTAGCCGAGTACGGCCCATTGCGCGGTTTCCGTGGTGGTTTCCAGCTCGCGGGCGACGTCGGCGAGCGCGACGTTCACGATGTTCATGTCGAGCATCGCGATGAACGACACCAGGCCGGCGACCGCGACCAGCGGCCAGTTCGCCGTCCGCCCCCGTGTCATCAGCGCTCCCTCGTCCTTGAAGTTCCCCTTGCCGCCAGAAGTCGGGACCGTTCCGGGGAAAGTTCCCGATCGTGGGACGGAAAGCGGCACGGGTCACAGAAGGTGCCCAAAATTCCGGGAACTTTGCCCCTCGTTCGGGCGACTTCTGCACTGACAACGAATGTCTTGTAAGGAGTACAGCCGTGGGCGCAGCTCATCCGTCGCCGATCCGCCGTGCCGGGGCACTGACCGCGTTGACGCTGGCGGCGGGTCTGTTCCTGACTTCCTGCGTGGGGGAGTCCGCGACTCCGGCCGCCGCGCCTTCGTCCGGAATGGACATGGGCGGGAAGAAGACGGGGCATCCCGCGGCGCCCGCGTGCCCGCCGTTGCCCAAACTGGACACACCGCCGAAGCGGATCGTCACGATGGACGGCGGGGCGGCGGCGATCCTCACCGAACTCGGCCTCGGCGATCGGATCGTCGGCACCGCGGCGCCGGACTTCTTCGCGGCGTTCCCGCCGGACAAGAAGGCCGCGCTGGACAAGATCCCGGTGCTGGACCCTGGTCAGGGCAACGCGGAGAAGGTGATCAACGCGCGTCCGGATCTGGTGGTCGGCCTGTCGACGTACAGCTTCGGCGGTTTCGACGGCACACCCACGGTCGACCGGCTGGCGCAGGCCGGGGCGAAGACGTTGGTGGCCTGCGAGTCCGCGGGCGGTGGACCGGTGAAGGATCTTTCCGTCACCACGAAGTTCATCACCGAAGCGGCCGATGTCCTTGGCGTGGCGGAAAAGGGGAAGCAGCTCGCGGCGCAGGTTCAGTCCGCTGTGGACGGTGCGCGCGGTGGCGGGGGTGCACCGGTAAGGGTACTGGCCGTTTCCGGCCCGCCCGCGCCGGGACAGCCGGTGATGACGCAGGGTGGGACCAGTCTGGCCAACGGGGTCATCACGCTGGCCGGGGGCAAGAACATCGCCGAGGACGCCAGCACCGATTTCGCGAGCCTCAGCTCCGAGGAGGTCGCCGCGCGGGATCCGCAGGCGATCGTGGTGATCTCCGGGTTCGCGCCGGGCAGCGACGCCGATCTGACGGCGGCGATCCGGTCGAGCCCGGTGCTGGCCGGGAGCACCGCGGTCAAGGAGAACCGCCTGGTGGTCGTGCCGCAGAGCATCCTGCTCTCGCCTAGCGTCCTCAATGGACAGGCGGTGGCGACGATCGCCGCGGCGTTGCGCAAACCTGCCGCGTGACGGCGACCGCGTCGCGCCGGGAGCGCGCGCCGCTGCTCGCCACGGCGAATCTCCCGGTGCTCGCCGGGATTCTCCTGCTGCTCGTGGTCGGCTCGATGGTGCTCGCGGTCGGTCTCGGTCCCGTCTCGGTGCCGCCCGGTGAGGTCGCCGACGTTCTCGTGCGGCATCTCTTCGGTGGTGGTGCGCCGGGCAGATTCGACTTCATCGTGTGGGAGTTGCGCGCGCCCCGCGTCGTCGAAGGGGCGTTCGTGGGCGCCGGGCTCGCGGTGGCCGGTGTGCTGACCCAGGCGATGACGCGCAACCCGCTCGGCGAGCCTTACGTGCTGGGGCTTTCGTCGGGCGCGGCGGTCGGGGCTGTGCTGGTGATCACCACGATCGGGTCGGCCGCACTCGGGCTCGTCACGCTGCCCGCCGCCGCGTTCGCCGGTTCGTTGCTCACCGCGGCCGGGGTGTTCCTGCTGGCTCGGGCTGGCAGGGGAACGTCGCCGGGCAGGATGGTGATGGCGGGGATCGCGCTGGCTCAGCTGTTGTCCGGGGTGGTCTCGTTTCTCTTGCTGCGCACGAAGAATCCCGAGGCGCAGCAACAGGTGTTGTTCTGGCTGCTGGGCAGTCTCGCCGGGGCGCAATGGCCGTTGACCGTCGCGTGTGTCGTGCTCGTCGGCGTCCTGCTGGTGGTGTCGTTCGCCGGGGCGGGACGGCTCAATCTGCTGGTGCTCGGCGACGACGGCGCCGCGGCGCTCGGCCTGAACGCGGCCCGGCTCCGGCTCGTCCTCCTCGTGGTGGTGACGTTGCTGACCGGCACCGTCGTCGCCGTGTCCGGCAGCATCGGCTTCGTCGGCCTGGTGGTCCCGAATCTGACCCGGCTGCTCGTCGGCGCGGACCACCGGCGATCGCTCCCGGTGTCGGCACTGCTCGGCGCGCTCGTCCTCGTCTGGGCCGACACCGCCGCCCGGCTCGTGCTGGCGCCGACCGAACTGCCGATCGGCATCCTCACCGCCGCCGTCGGTGTCCCGGTGTTCCTTTTCGTGCTGCGGCGCAGTTCTGCCGGGGTGGTGGGATTGTCGTGAAGCTGGTCTTTGACGGTGTCACCGCCGGATACACCGAAACCCCGGCGGTGCGTGACGTCGACGTCACCATCGCCAGCGGTTCGTTCGTCGCGCTCGTGGGCCCCAACGGCAGCGGGAAGTCCACTTTGCTCAAAACCGTCTACCGGGCGCTAAGACCGTCCGCCGGTCGCGTGGTGCTGGCGGACGACGATCTCTGGCGGCTCCCGCATCGTGACGTCGCCCGGACTGTGGGCGTTCTCGGTCAGGATTCACCAGGCGGCCACGACTTCACCGTGCGCGAATCGGTGGCGCTCGGCCGGTATCCCCACCACGGCACCTTTGCCCGGCTCACCGCCTCGGACGACGAGATCGTGCACGAGTGTCTCGATCGCTGCGGCTGCCTGGAACTGGCGGGGCGGCCTCTGTCCACATTGTCCGGTGGTGAACGTCAGCGCGTTCTGCTCGCGCGGGCGTTGGCGCAACAACCTCGGCTGTTGATCCTCGACGAGCCGACCAACCACCTCGACCCTGCGCACCAGATCTCGGCTCTCGAACTCGCCACCTCGCTCGGCGTGACCGTGCTGGCCGCGCTGCACTCCCTCGACCTCGCGGCGCAGTACGCGGACACCGTGCTGGTGCTGCGCTCTGGCCGTGTTCACCGGGTCGGCGCGCCACGCGAGGTCTTCAAGCCGGGTCTGCTGCGCGAAGTGTTCACTGTGGACGGTTCCCTTGTGGACGATCCGATCACCGGTGCGCCCCGGGTACTGTTGCGCCCTCTCGTCGTCGAAGGTTGCTTTATGGGGCCCAATACCGGGCGGGGGGGCCGTTATAGTGGCGTACCGGCCCCCCGGGGCCCCGGGGGGGGGCCAGTTTGACGT